>CANRMK010000025.1 GCA_947631715.1 uncultured Acetatifactor sp. | reverse complement strand
AAATATATGACGGTAGATGGGAACGCGCTCTTTTCCTATGTGCTGAGGAAGCGTATTTTCGGTTTCCTGATCCTGGCAGTCCTGTCAACCACTTATCTGGGAATGGCAGTGTGCGTGGGGGCGGCCGCATGGTACGGAATGTCAGCGGGAGCCTTTTTTGCAGCGCTTTTGATCCGATATGGGGTCAGGGGGATCATTCTGGCGCTGGCGGCGGTATTTCCCCAGTACCTGGTGTATGTGCCGGTGCTGACGGCGCTGCTTGGGTGGTGCCAGGGGCTTTACCGGGGAATTTACCGGCGGGCAGTGGATTTTGAAAAAGACAGGGGATATGCGTGGAGAAAACTGGGACAGCTGGCCGGAATCCTGGCGGCAGGCGCGGCGGGGTGTGCGCTGGAGGCTTACGTGAACCCCTATGTGCTGCTGGGATATCTGAAAGTATTTTAGAAAAAAAGACGCTGCAGCCGCTGTTTTCGGTAGATAGGTCCGGCGGCTGCAGGCCCCTGTTTTTGTCAGATGCTTTTACGGAGTGAATTTACTCATATTCTGCAATATCATAAATCAATTTTTCGGATGCTTCCCAGCCAAGGCAGGGGTCGGTGATGGACTTTCCGTAGATACCGCCGCCCACTTTCTGGCAGCCCTCCTCAATGTAGCTTTCCACCATAACTCCCTTTACCAGGTTATGGATATCTCTGTTCAGCTTCCGGCTGTGCATGACTTCTTTTACGATCCGGATCTGCTGTTCGAACTGCTTCCCGGAATTGGAATGGTTGGAATCGATGATGCAGGCCGGGTTCTTCAGATCCATTTTCCCGTACATTTCCAGAAGCAGGTTCAGATCCTCATAATGGTAGTTTGGAATGCTGTTTCCGTGCTTGTTGGTGGCGCCTCTTAACACGGTGTGGGTCAGCTCGTTGCCCGTAGTCTTTACCTCCCAGCCCCGGTAAATAAAGGAATGAGGATGCTGGGCGGCATATACGGAATTCAGCATTACGGCAAGGTCTCCGCTGGTAGGGTTCTTCATTCCGGATGCCACATCAAAGCCGCTGACCGTAAGGCGGTGCTGCTGATCCTCCACAGAGCGGGCTCCGATGGCCACATAGGACAAAATATCCGATACATATCCCCAGTTTTCGGGATAAAGCATTTCGTCCGCTGCCGTGAGGCCGGATTCCTGGATGGCACGGATATGCATTTTTCTCATGGCCACAAGTCCTGCCAGAAAATCAGGTTTTTTTTCGGGATTGGGCTGGTGGACGATGCCCTTGTAGCCCTCTCCGGTAGTGCGGGGCTTGTTGGTATAGATCCTGGGGATCAGAATCAGCTTGTCCTTTACTTTTTCATTGACTGCCGCCAGCCGGCTGATATAATCGCAGACGGAGTCTTCATTGTCTGCGGAACAGGGGCCGATGATCACAAGAAATTTGCTGCTCTTTCCCGTGATCACATCGGTGATCTCTCTGTCGCGCTCTTTCTTGATCTCCGCCAGCTCTGCGGGCAGAGGATACTCTTTCTGGATCTCTGCCGGTGTGGGCAGCTTCCGTATAAATTCAAAACTCATGGTGATTCGCCTTTGTGTTCCTTTCCGTTCAATGATATCTGCACTGCAGATTCCTGCGCTCGTGCGCTGCTGTCCATTATAGTATAAGAAAAGAAATTCTGCAAGATGTTCATGGAACATATAATAATAGCGATAGATATTAAAAAAATTACACTATTAATAAAAGCACGATAAGCAGGGACAGGACAGTGATAAATTTTTATGTAGGAAGAAAATCAAGAGGGAAGGAGGTGGACGGAGAGACCCGATCGATCTTCCTGAAAGGAGACATTCCAATGCAGCAAAAGAGGAGACGGCAGGCAGCGGCCTGTGATTTGACTGAAACACTCGGATAAATTTCGCCTATTGTAATGGAGGGAAAAAGCATGTATTTTAGTTTTTGCAGCAATCAGATCGATGCGATCGGATATGACGCCCAGAGGGCGCTTCTTGAAGTAAGGCTTGCACATGGCAAGCGGGTCAGATGTTATGCCAATGTGCCGGAGGAGGTCTGGTATCATTTCCGTGAAAGCGCCAGCCCAGATCTGTATTACAGGAGATGTATCTGCGGGCATTTTCCTGAGACGGGACGCCGCCGGGACTGATCATGTCAGGAAAAGCCGGTATTGCCGCTGCATGCTTTCCGAATATATAAATATATAGCTGTTATAACCAAAAGATAAATCCTGTAAAAACTGCAGGAATAAATTTTTCCGGGGAGACTTGACAATGGGGTATATTTCATATAATATAAATGAGAACCGTTCTCAACAAAACCGAAAGGATGAAAAGTTATGGCAGATGTGATTATTATTTCGATTATAGCGATAGCGGCTTTTTTTATTCTGCGCAGTCAGCTCCGCAAATGGCGCAGAGGGCAGTGCAGCGGGGGCTGCGCAGGGTGCTCCGGCAGCTGTCAGAGCTGTGTGGGCGCATCGGCTGAAAAAGCAAAAAAATAGCAGGATCGGAAAAAGGGCATTTTTATATGCCCTTTTTTTGATTTTTTTCTTTCCCAAAAAAGACGAATATGCTATACTGAGACTTGAGAGTTCAAAAAGATAAGGTGAGCCTATGGCAGAAGCAAATAAACAGCAGGATCCCCGGAGACAGAAGCGGGTGAGAAGACTGAAGAAAGAAATCCTTTTTGCGCTGCTTCTGTTGATCGTACTGCCTTACTGTCTGTGCATTTACCTGTTCGCAGAAGTGCGCGAGGCGGACAGGAGCCTGAAAGAACTGGCAGACTGGGTAGAGGTGCTGGCGGGGCAGACTGTGGATCAGCAGATGATCATGCAGGAGCTTTTCCGGGAGAGGCAGGATCAGGAAGTTACCGGCGGGGAGGCCCAGGGGGCGGAAAGCGGAGAGATATCCGCTTCCGGGGAACAGGAGACAGCTTCGGAAGAACCGATGGTTCACAAGGTATATCTTACTTTTGATGATGGCCCCAGTGTTTATACCGAAGAAATATTGGATATCCTGGACCGGTATGAGGTGAAAGCGACTTTTTTTGTGGTGGGAAAAGAGGGGGAAACGGCCCGGGAAGCGCTAAAGCAGATCGTGGAACGGGGGCACAGCCTGGGAATGCACTCTTACACCCACAAATATGTGGAGCTGTACAGCTCTGTGGAGGATTTCGCAGAGGATTTTGTAAAGCTGCGCAGCTATCTGGAGGATGTCACGGGCGTGACCAGCAATATTTACCGGTTCCCCGGAGGCAGCTCCAATTCCATCAGCAACGTGGATATGTGGGAATTTGCAGATTATCTGGAGAGCTGGGATGTGCAGTTCTATGATTGGAATGTGGCCTCCGGAGACGGCAGCAGCAGAAAGCTCACAGTGGACGAGCTGGTCCGGAACGCCACAGAGGGGATAGAAGACCGGGGGACTACTATCATATTGATGCATGACGCACCCGGAAAGCGTACGACAGTGGACGCACTGCCTGAGATCATTGAAAAGATACAGGCCATGGAAAACACGGAGATCCTGCCGATCACGGAGGAAACGATACCGATTCAGCATATAGAAAGAGATGCCGTTAATTGATGGGAGGTTTTAAGAGAGCATGGGGTTTTTCTCAGATTTAAAACAAGACCTGTCCCAGGTGATGAATGAACTGATGCCTGAGGAAGCAGGACCTCCGGTGGAGGAAGAGCTGCTGGAAGAGGAACTGACGGAGGAAAGGCATCAGACAGTACCGGAACAGGACATGACTGCAGAGGTACCGGCCGAGCGCGGAAAAGAGGAAGCAGAAGAGGATTCCGCAAGTCTGGACGGGCTGAAGATTTCGCTGGAGCAGATGCTTGCGAATATCGATGACACGTTTGTAATGCCGGAGGAAGAGCCGGAAAAGGTCGAAGCAGAAAAGGGCGAAACGGACGCGGCTTCGGGCCAAATGCCGGAGGAAAAGCCTGTATGGGGAGAAGCGTCTGCGGAAGAGCCGAAATGGAAAGAGCCGGCTGCGGAACCGCCGGAAGCGGAAGAGATTGAAGCAGAAAAGTTTGAAACGGACGCAGTTTCGGGTCAAATGTTGGAAAAAGAACCTGTATGGGGTGAAGCGGCTGCGGAACTGTCGGAAGCGGAAGAAATCGAAGCAGAAAAGTTTGAAGCGGACGCGGCTTCGGGTCAAATGCCGGAGGAAAGCCCCACATGGGGAGAGCCGGCTGCGGAAGAGCCGGAGACCAAGGTACAGTCTGTGGAGGAAACGTTCGCATGGAAAGAGCAGCCTGAACCGGAGGAGAGCGAGTGGAATTCGGAACCGGATCTGGAGAGCATCTGGAGCCCGGTGGAAATACCTGCGGAGGACACGGAGAGCGACATATTGATGCAGCCGGAGGCGGAAGAGGCTGAAATAGAAGATTTTGAAACGGAAGCGCCTGCGTGGGAAGAACCTGCTGCAGAAGAGCCAGAGGCGGAAGTACAGTCAGCGGAGGAAACGCCTGCACGGGAAGAGCCAGCAGCCGGAGATATTCAGGAACGGGATTGGATAGAAGTGCCAGACGAAACTATGGGGGTACATGAGGACGAAAAGCCGGAACCGGAATTTGAGCCGGAACCCGAACCTGTAGAAGAAACACTTTCAGAATCGGAGCCAGAACCCGAACCCGTGGAGGAAGAATTTTCGGAGCTGGAACCTGAACTCGACCTCATAGAGGAAGAACTTTCGGAGCCGGAACTGGAGCCAGAATTGGAAGCAGACACGGAGCCGGAACCCGAGCTTGAGCCGGAGCCCGAGCCCGAGGCCGCCCCCATAGAGGAGTCGCTTTCAGAACCCGAGCCGGAGCCAGAGCCCGCCCCCATAGAAGAGCCGCTTTCAGAACCCGAGCCGGAACTTATAGAGGAAGCGCTTTTAGAACCGGAAAATATCGATGAAAAAGTAGAGGAGGAACAGATGGAAGATCAATTCAAGATCGTAGAAGAGCTGTCAGAGGAAAACACGGCCGGACAGGCTGAAGATCAGTCAGAAGAAAGTAAAGGAGAAGAATATCACATGGAAATGGAAACGAGACAAGCAGTGGACGAGACATCTATTATCACAGCGGGCATGCAGATTACAGGTGACATTATGTCGGAGGGGTCTGTCGATGTGATCGGAACCGTGATCGGAAACATTGATGCTCTGGGCAAGCTGAACATTACTGGCAGCATCAACGGCAACTCCAAAGCGGCGGAGATCTATGCTGAGGGCGCTAAGATCAACGGTGAGATAGTCAGCGAGGGAGCCGTTAAGATCGGCGCAAGCTCCGTTGTGATCGGTAACATCACCGCGGCGAGCGCAGCCATTGCAGGCGCAGTAAAGGGAGATATTGATGTGCATGGCCCCGTGATCCTGGACGCATCTGCGATCGTGATGGGCAACATCAAGTCCAAGTCCGTCCAGATCAACAATGGCGCCGTTATCGAGGGTATGTGCTCCCAGTGCTATGCGGACGTCAGCCCGACCTCTTTCTTTGATGACTATAAGCCTGAGATCCGCAAGAATAAGAGTAAATAAGGCATACCGGGACTCGAACGGCGGCCGGCGGCGTTCCCAGGGGATACAGATGCGGGAAACGGCGCGGAAATGAGGGAAGAATGCAGAGAATATTATTGAAACTCAGCGGGGAAGCCCTGGCGGGGGAAAAAAAGACAGGATTTGACGAGGAGACAGTGCGCAGGGTGGCGGTGCAGGTAAAGCAGCTGACGGAGGACGGAATCCAGGTGGGAATCGTTATCGGCGGCGGCAATTTCTGGCGCGGGCGCACCAGTGAGAACATTGACCGTACCAAAGCGGATCAGATCGGTATGCTCGCCACTGTGATGAACTGCATTTACGTCTCCGAGATATTCCGCTCGGCGGGAATGCAGACGAGCATACTGACACCCTTTGAGTGCGGCTCGTTCACCAAGCTTTTCTCCAAGGATCGGGCCAACAAATATTTTAAACAGGGAAAAGTGGTATTTTTTGCCGGCGGCACAGGACACCCGTATTTCTCCACGGATACGGGCGTGGTACTCCGGGCTGTTGAAGTGGAAGCGGATGTGATCCTGCTGGCAAAATCTGTGGACGGCGTTTACACATCTGATCCGGCGCAGGATCCCAATGCCAGAAAATACGACGAGGTTTCCATCGACGAGGTCATTGCAAAAAATCTTCAGGTGGTGGATATGACAGCATCCATTCTGGCCCGGGACAACAAAATGCCTATGCGGGTCTTTGGCCTGAATCAGGAGAACAGCATCGTGAATGCTGTAAAGGGTGATTTTAACGGAACGAGAGTGACGGTATAGGATGCCCCGGAACTGAAACGGCAGCCGCCCTTTCATGCTGCGGCGTCTGTGCAGACATTTGTGAAAAAAGAAAAAGAGAGGATAACACGATATGGATACCAGATTACAACAGTATGAGGACAGGATGAAGAAAACAGTGGAATTCCTGGAATCCGATTATGCAGCTATCCGTGCGGGGCGCGCCAATCCCCATGTGCTGGATAAACTCAGAGTAAACTATTACGGGACGCCTACTCCCATTCAGCAGGTGGGAAATGTGACCGTTCCCGAGGCGCGTATTATTCAGATCGCACCATGGGAAAAGTCTCTGCTAAAGGAGATCGAGAAAGCGATCATGACTTCGGACATTGGGATCAATCCCACCAATGACGGCAATGTGATCCGCCTTGTGTTCCCGGAGCTTACTGAGGAGCGCAGAAAGGATCTTGTGAAAGACGTAAAGAAAAAGGCGGAGGAGAGCAAGGTGGCTGTCCGGAATATCCGCAGGGACGGTAACGATTCTTTTAAGAAGCTGGCAAAGACAGAGGTATCCGAAGATGAAATCAAGCAGCTGGAGGATCAACTCCAGAAGCTGACGGATAGATTCATCAAGGACATTGATGCACTGATGGAGACAAAATCCAAGGAGATCATGACCGTGTGACCTTTGGGACGGGCGGGACTGTTACATAGAGCAGACTGTGTCGGGGGAGTGGACGGAAAGGTTCCGCTCCCTCTTGTTCCAATTTCGGCCTGCATGGTAAAGGCGCAGATCTTCTGTCCGTACGCGGCGGACAGAAGAGGAAAGGTGTAAAACTATGGCGGAAGACATGAAAATCCCCCGGCATGTTGCCATTATCCTGGACGGCAACGGCAGATGGGCAAAGGCCCGGCATATGCCCCGCAACTATGGACATGCTCAGGGCGCCAAAACTGTGGAGCTCATCTGTGAGGAAGCGTACAAAATGGGAATCCAATACCTGACCGTGTATGCGTTTTCCACAGAAAACTGGAACCGGCCGAAAGAGGAAGTGGACGCCCTGATGAAGCTGTTGAGAGACTATATGAAGAACTGTCTCAAAACGGCTGAGAAAAACCGCATGTGCATCAGGGTACTGGGAGATAAGTCCAGGCTGGACGAGGACATCAGGAATCGGATCGCAGAGCTGGAGGAGGCCACAAAGGATAATGACGGCCTCCGCTTCCAGATCGCCATCAATTACGGCGGCCGGGACGAAATCGTGCGGGCAGCAGGAAAACTGGCCCGGAAAGCCGCTGCTGGCGAGATCGCCCCGGACCGGATATCCGAGGACGTTCTGGAGGGATTCCTGGACACGGCAGGCCTCCCGGACCCGGATCTTTTGATCCGCACATGCGGCGAGCAGCGGATCTCTAATTTTCTGCTTTGGCAGCTTGCCTACACGGAATTTTACTTTACGCCTGTCCCCTGGCCGGACTTTACGAAAGAAGAATTGGTAAAAGCCGTGGAGGCATATAATCATAGGGACAGAAGATACGGCGGGTTGAAGGAGGAATAGCGCTATGTTTTGGACCAGACTGGCCAGCGGGATCGTGCTGGTGATCATTGCCCTGGTGTCCATGGGATATGGCGGACCGCTGCTGGCCGGAGTCCTTTGGGCCGTTTCGCTGGCGGCGCTTGGGGAGCTGACCAGGGCGCTTATCGATGATCCGAAACCGGATGAAAGCAGGGCGGGCAGGAGGCGGAATCTCCTGGAGATCCTGGGTATGCTGGGAGCCACAGCCTACTATCTCATTCTCTTTTTTACGGGGGATGACAGGCTGCTGACCATGTGCGTGGCCGTATTCTTTCTGGCGGTCATGTTTGCCTATGCAGTGACTTTTCCAAAATTCAGAGCGGATCAGGCTGCGGCGGAGGTATTCGCTTTTCTCTATGCTCCTGTGATGCTTTCATTTGTATACCGCACCAGAGCCTGCGAACAGGGGCTGTATCTGGTGTGGATGATCTTGATCAGTTCCTGGGGATGCGATACCTGCGCCTATGTGGTGGGAATGCTGATCGGAAAGAGGAAGATCTTTCCGCTGCTCAGCCCCAAGAAGTCCCTGGAGGGCTGTATCGGAGGCGTGCTGGGAGCCGGGCTCATAGGCTGGCTCTATGGCCGGTTCTTTGTGGAGAATGCGTTCCCGAATCAAAATGTGAGCTGGCTGATCGCCCTGATCTGCGCCGTGGGAGCGGTGATGAGCATGGTGGGAGATCTGGCTGCTTCCGCCATCAAGCGAAACAAGAACATTAAGGATTACGGAAAGCTGATCCCAGGCCATGGTGGGATCATGGATCGTTTTGACAGTATGATCGTAACGGCGCCCATGACGTATCTGCTGGCGATTCTGCTGCTGGCGGGAGCGCAGGCGGCAGGATAGGGACGAGACAGTGCGGTGAGCGCTGCGGCCCGAAAATGGGGAATGATAGAATGAGAAACGGAGAAAATAAGGAAGCGGGCAGGAAAGAGATCGCTATACTGGGATCTACAGGTTCGATCGGCACCCAGACTCTGGAGGTGGTGCGCAATCACCCGGAACTGAGAGTGACAGCGCTGGCGGCCGGGAGCAATGTAGAACGGCTGGAGGCCCAGATTCGGGAATTTAAGCCTTGCGCCGCCTGTATGTGGTCGGAAAGCGCTGCGGCGGATCTGCGGACCCGGGTGTCGGATCTGGATGTGAAGATCTTATCCGGCATGGACGGCCTGATGGAGATTGCTTCGATGCCGCGCTATCGGATACTTGTGACTGCCATTGTGGGCATGATCGGCATACGTCCCACCATCGCTGCCATTGAAGCCGGAAAGGACATTGCTCTGGCAAATAAGGAGACGCTGGTGACGGCGGGCCATATCATTATGCCGCTGGCCCGGAAGAGGGGCGTGTCTATCCTGCCGGTGGACAGCGAGCACAGCGCAATCTTCCAGTCTCTGAACGGAGAGCCAGCAGACAGGATAGAAAAAATACTGCTCACGGCCTCGGGAGGTCCTTTCCGGGGAAAGACGAAAGAGCAGCTGGCCGCCGTAAAGGTGGAGGATGCCCTGATGCACCCGAACTGGTCCATGGGGCGGAAGATCACGGTAGATTCCGCCACCATGGTGAATAAGGGCCTGGAGGTCATGGAGGCAAAATGGCTTTTCGGGGTGGATCTGGACCGGATCCAGGTGGTGGTGCACCCCCAGAGCATCGTGCATTCGGCTGTACAGTTCGTGGACGGCGCCATCATTGCACAGCTGGGTATGCCGGATATGAAGCTGCCTATCCAATATGCGCTGTTCTATCCGGACAGAAAACCGATGGCGGGAAAGCGCGCCGATCTCTTTGAACTGGGGCAGCTTACCTTTGAGCGGCCGGATCCGGATACCTTTCAGGGGCTGAAGCTTGCATACCGGGCAGCCGCGGAGGGCGGCAGCATGCCCACCGTCTTCAACGCGGCCAACGAAAAGGCCGTGGCGCTGTTCCTGGATCGAAAGATCGGCTATCTGCAGATACCGGAGCTGATCGAAAAGGCCATGGACCGGCATAAAGTGATCGCTGATCCTGCGGTCGAGCAGATCCTGGAGGCAGAGAGGCAGACCCATGAGTACATCTCGGAGCTGGTGTGAGCGGTATGTGAGACGGGGCTGGATCTTGCCTAAGAGGAATCACGGAGGTTAGAGGAACGGATGGCAACCTTGATATTGTTCATCATTATATTCGGCGCAGTGGTCATTGCCCATGAATTCGGGCATTTTCTCCTGGCCAAGGCGAACGGGATCCATGTGGTGGAGTTTTCTGTGGGAATGGGGCCGAATCTGATATCTGTCAAACGCGGCGATACGAAATATTCCCTGAAGCTTCTGCCTATCGGAGGCGCCTGTATGTTCGAGGGAGAAGACGGACTGGCCTCAAAGGACGGGGAAGAGCCGGGAGAGGGATCGTTCCTGAACGCTCCGGTCTGGGGCAGGATCTCCACGGTAGCGGCAGGGCCTATCTTTAATTTCATACTGGCTTTTCTGATCGCTTTCGTCATGGTGAACATGACGGGGATCATTGCGATCCGGGATCCGATCGCCACTCAGGTGCTCCAGGGAGGCGGCGCAGAGGCGGCGGGACTTCAGGACGGCGACAGAATTATCTCCATCAACGGAGAGCGCATGCGGCTGTATCAGGAGATTTCCCTGTATATGCAGGCGTCCTACCGGGGCGGCGATCTGGAAATCGTCTATGAGCGGGACGGAGAGCGGTATACCACGGTGCTGACGCCACAGTATGACCAGGAGATGGGAACGTATCTGCTGGGAGTGGCCAATGCGGATTTTGTGGAACCAAAAGGGTTCAAGACCTTTGCCTATGCCTGGTATGAGATGCGCTATTCCGTAAAGGCCACATATAAGAGCCTTGGTATGCTGTTCACTGGCAGGGTGAGCAGACAGGACGTGGCGGGCCCTGTGGGCATTGCCGTGAACGTTGTGGGCAAGACCTACGACGAGGCCAAGGATTACGGATGGCAGAGTGTACTGTTGAGCATGCTGAACATCACTCTGATGCTTTCCGTGAATCTGGGTATTCTGAACCTGCTGCCGATCCCGGCTCTGGACGGGGGCAGGCTGGTATTTCTTCTGGTGGAGGTGGTGCGGGGCAGGCCCGTCCCGCCGGAAAAAGAGGGCATGGTCCATTTCGTGGGGCTGATGTTCTTCATGGCGCTTATGGTGTTCGTATTCTTCAACGATCTGGTCAATATTTTTCAAAAGTAGATTCTTCAGGCGGCCCGCCCGGCGCTTTTCTAAAGAGCGCCGGGTGCGGCGCAGGGTCGGCGGGGCTTTCTTCCAGCCCTGAATCCAAGCAAAACATCAAAAACAGAAAAAGGCGGATTATAAAAATGAATGAATTGATCACGGCCGCATACCGGCAGCCGGGCTGTAACGACAGCGCCCTTTTGCTGCAGCATTACCGGTGCAGGGGACAATCTCTCTGCCTGGCCTGTATCTGCGGGGAGGCAGGCGAGGGGCAGGGCAGGCCGGGGGCGTATCTGACGGAGCGCATTCTGACCTGGTTCAGGGAGCTTCCCTGGAGGAGACTGATACGGGAGCCGAAGCGGCTCTGGGAGCTGGACAGGGAGCTTGAAGGGCTTCTGGAACGGTGGGAGCGGGAACTGAAAGACTGCGGCCTCTTGAAACAGGAGAAACACTGTGATCTGGCGGGGCTGTTCTGCATCGGAGAGTGCCTGCTTTTGTTCCAGCGGGGAAGCTATGGGATTTTCCTGCTGAACCGATACTTTGAAAAAGGGCATCTGCAGCAGCTGGCCGGAAGACAGGACTGTCAGGGGCAGGGGACGCTTATGGTGCGCAGGGGACTTTTGCAGGAGCGGGTAGGCGTTCTTCTGGCGGCGAGAGATTTTTACGGGCGCATAGAGGAGGAATGTCTGGAGGAATGTCTTCATGTGGAGACAGTGGACACACAGAAAAAGGCGGGCCTGCATCTTAAGGAGCTGGGGCGCAGGGCAGAGGAACGGGGAGGCAGACATATGGAGGCGGTGCTGGTACTGACATGAGAGAGACAGAGGAACAAAAAGAAAATAAAATCCTGGAGGAACACGGCTTTCGGACAGTGAGGCGGCTTGGACAGGGCGCGTTCTCGAAAGTTGTGCTGGTAAGGAGGATCCGGCAGGAGAATGGCATGACCGCGAAAGGCGGAGCCGGCCGGGCCGGATCAGAGGACTGCCTGCAGCTGGCGTGCAAGATCTGCAGTAGAGAGGAGATGGGCCGGAAAGAGGCGGATCTTTTAAAGAAGATCGACCACCCTTTGTTCCCACAATACTTTGGGGACTGGAGAGAGGAGGGAAAGACCTATCTTCTCATGGAGCCTGTCTGGGGCAGCAGTCTTGAGATGCTTTTAAGGAAAAGGAAATGCTTTTCCGGGAGAGGGACGGTAAGAATAGGGCTGGAGCTGGCAGCGGGACTGCGGTATCTCCATGAACTGCCGGAGCCGGTCCTGTTTCGGGACGTAAAACCGGCCAACGTGGCGGTGCGCCAGGACGGCAGGATAAAGCTTCTGGACCTTGGGTGTGCCTGCAGAGCGTCGGAGGCGTGCCGGGACCGGGCCGGCACTCCGGGATATGGGGCGCCGGAACAGATGGAACCCGGCAGAAGCCTGACGGTGTCCTGCGATGTCTATGGCCTTGGGAAGACGCTGCAGGCTGCAGCCGGAGCGGACTGCAGCGGGTATCTGCGAAAGGTGCTGGAGGCGTGCACCCGCTCCGCGCCGGAAGAGAGGATACCGGATATGCGGGCGCTGGAAGCGGCGTTAGCGAAAGCTATGCCATGTAAAGGGAGAAAGATCTTTCAGCAAAGGGACGGATTTGAGAGAATGAAAATGATCTGCGTGGAAAATGTCTGGGAGAGCGCCTATAAAAATGCTCATGTAC
>CANRMK010000024.1 GCA_947631715.1 uncultured Acetatifactor sp. | reverse complement strand
CGGATCGCCAGCACGTTTTCCTGTTTTAATTTCCCCGTGAGATCCACTTCAAAGGAGCCATACCCATATCCATGCCACCCTATCTTTTCGCCGTTCAAGTAGAGGGTGGCATCCATGTAGATCCCCTCAAAGTAAAGAAATACCTTTTCCTCTTCCTTCAGATCGTTCAGACAAAAATGCTTGCGGTACCAGCCGATCCCCGCAGTAACGTAACCGCCTCCGCCGCCTGTAGGCGCATTTTGATCCGGTTCACATTCTATGCTCCAATCGTGGGGCAGAAGCACTTCCCGCCACTGGCCGTCCTGAAAAAGCGGATCTGAATACTCATTTCCGTCACCCCAGTAAAAGAGCCACCCGTCATTAAAGTTCTCTGTTTTCCTCATAAACTCCCTCCTCCGCCGTACAATACCTGTAAGAGGGACAATTGACAAGACCAACTGTCCCTCTCTAATATCTTTACAAAGCGTCTGTATTCAGTCTTACACTCATTCAGGATTTTGTCAAGTCATGTTTTCTGGCGGTCGATTGTTATCGTCCCTTATTTCTTCCCCGTGCAGTCCTCGCACTTGTCGAACTCCGGGTTGAACGCATAGAAGTTTTTAGAGTTCAGCTTATCCTGGACGATCCGGAGGGCTTCCCCGAACCGCTGGAAATGCACTACTTCTCTCATGCGCAGGAACCGGATGGGCCCGCACACGTCGGGATCATCCACCAGGCGCAGGATATTGTCATAAGTGCTTCTGGCTTTCTGCTCCGCCGCCATATCCTCCATCAGATCCGTGATGATATCACCCTTGACCTGGAACTCGCAGGCGTTAAAGGGCACGCCTCCCGCCGCCTGGGGCCAGATGCCGATGGTGTGGTCCACATAGTAATTTGCAAAGCCGCTCTTTTCGATCTCTTCCATGGACAGATTTCTAGTCAGCTGGTGGACGATGGCCGCCACCATCTCCAGATGGGCCAGCTCCTCGGTACCAATGTCGGTATCGAAATTGCACATCTGAAAAGTATTGTAAAATGGGCACATCACCTAAAATATTGATTTATTTATATAGGCAGGTTATAATTGGTTCGACCAATGGAAAATTTGATGGGGGTACAATATGAAATTATTTGGCAAAATTGGAAATAATCCACTCAACAAACACAACACCTGTCCCACATGCGGATGTAAAACTATTCATAAACAAGAAAACGATAAATATAATCAAATCACAGATGGATTTTTTTGTGAAAAATGCCAGAAATGGGTTATTGTGACAAGTTACAGCAAGTTAAGTCTGGACAAAACACATTATAAGCTGACTTTCTCTCTGCAAGGCGCCAGCAAAAGAGCCAGACATGAAATTCTTGCTATGTGCAGTGGTGATTTGACACAACAGCAACTGGCCAAAGAAAATATATCCATTACCGATAACGCCGAGTCTATTCAAGGAATTATCCAAAGACTGAAAGGCTTTGATATAGCTTATGAGGTGACCCCGCCTTTTCCTTACGAAGTGGAAGGCTGGGACGGATTTATGGACAAGGCCTTTTTGGAAGAACTGGCAAAAAATAATCCCGGATTAGACATTGACGGCATCTTACGGGAGCAAATGGAAAATAGAAAGAAATATGAGGATTAAATTTTCTATTACTCCGTACCTTTGAACCTCTGCAAACAAAGTTTCTTCAATAGCTTCTGTGCTTTTTCATCTAGTCCAGTCTGCGCAAGGTAATTCACTGCTGTATTTGACATATCCTCTGCTGTGACAGGACGTTCCTTGGGGATTTCCTCTGCCTGTTCCAACATGACACTCATCATGATATCACGCAGCCTGATCATAGATGCTTCGGAGGCGGTAAGCATCAATCCCGAAGTCCATCAGGGCATTTTCAAAATAGGTCTATCCTTATTGGATTATTTCAGAAAAGCATTCATACACTCTAATAATCGGGATTTATAAGAGGTGTGTTTTGCCCAAAACTGAATCAGAATATTTCAGGAACAAGGGGAATAAGGATATGGATCTACAGCTTACGAGCGCGCAGAAACTTGATATAAAAAAAACTCTTAAGCGAGGCATTTATAAGGAATTATATGATAGAGATTATCTTTCTGATGCGCAGCTAAATGAGCTGATCGAGAGAAATACATAAGGTTTTACTTGCGCATTACTGCTTTTGCCAGATCATAGATTATACTGTAAGTGGTGATGTGTCCTTTCAAGGAGGATGCCATGAATCACGAGAAACTTAGAGTTGCTGCATATTGCAGAGTTTCAACAGATAAGGATGACCAGACAAATTCCCTGATCAGCCAACGCCGCTATTTTGCGGATTATATTGACCAACATAAAGATTGGGTATTAAATGATGTGTATTTTGACGAGGGTATCAGCGGGACGCAGACCAAAAAGCGTGCCGGATTCAACGCAATGATTGAAGAAGCCATGAGAGGCGGTATAGACTTGATTTTGACCAAAGAGGTGTGCCGTTTCGCAAGGAATACTGTTGATACTCTTTCATACACCAGAAAGCTCAAAGATAATGGAATCGGTGTTGTATTTACCATTGACAACATAGATACCAGAGATGCAGACGGAGAACTTCGGTTGACCATTATGGCAAGTATTGCGCAGGAGGAAAGCCGCAAAACCTCTGAACGTGTGAAATGGGGACAAAAACGCCGCATGGAGCAAGGAGTAGTCTTTGGGCGTGATCTGTTGGGTTATACTGTTCAGAACGGCACATTGTCTATCAATGAGGAGGAAGCGCCTGTCGTTCGCGCTATCTTTCATAAATTTACGAATGAGGGCAAAGGCGCCCATGTGATCGCAAGAGAACTGCTGGAGGAGGGAATGCGTCCTATGCAGGTCAAATTGTGGTCAAATGCCACCATTCTAAGAGTCTTGAAAAACGAAAAATATGTTGGCGATCTATGCCAGAAAAAGACTTATACACCCAATTATCTGACACACTCAAAGAAATACAATCGAGGGAATGAAGAAATGGTTTATCTGAAAGACCACCATGAGCCGATTATTGACAGAGAGCTATGGAATCGGACACAGGCGGAGCTTCTCAGGCGTTCCCCGTCAGAAGATATCAAATCAAAGCATAGCAATCGCTATTGGTGCAGCGGGAAACTCTGTTGCGGTTTGTGTGGGCAGCGTTATGTCAGCAGAACAAAAAAGTTGAAAAACGGCGATATCTATAAGGCATGGCGATGCTATGCCGCAGCCAATCATGGGACAAAGAAAATTTCTTCTTCCGGAGAGCAAATCGGCTGCGATAATGGCTCTATCAACGAAAAGGCATTACTTACCTGTATGCATTACTGTATCTGTATACTTCAGACGAATCAAAAGGAACTGAAGCAGGAAATCATGCAGGAAATTAAGGAGATCAAAGGTAAGCATGAGAAAAAGACGGACACAAAGCGAATTCAGGAGAAAATGGATACGCTCGCTGCCAAGAAAAGGAAAGCAATCGATCTGATGTTGGATGGTCTGATCACCAAGTCTGACTTACGAGAGCAGACAAAATGGTATGAGGAACAGCTTGCAGAGCTTTCAGAATCATTAAATGCTGCAGGGAAGCAGGACAAAGCAAATTCAGCGGAACTGCGCGAATACGAAAGCTATCTGGGCGCTCTGGACGAGATCATGTCCTTTGATGAAAGCAACGAAAGCCTGTATCGGGAAATCCTCGACAAAATGGTGATCTGTCATGATAAGACCGTAGAGGTATGGCTGAAAAGCGTTCCCTTTGGCATGAAACTGAGTATTCGTTCTCATGGTAAAAATGACGATTACCACACCGAAATTCTCTCTATGGAGATGATTGAAAAAGCATAAACTCCGGAGGGTTCGCCTTTCCGGAGTGCACTTAAGACCTAAGATGCGCAATTTCGTAACCGATACACCAATGTCGGTCAGAAGCCCCGCCACTTCCTTGTAGGGCATGGAATACCGCTGGGACAGATAGCGCATGCTGGCGCCCATTTCGCCGTCCGGCCCGCCGTACTGGGAAATAATGGCCTGAGCCAGCTTTGCGTTGGGCTCCTTGATATTTACCGGAAATTCCAGTCTCTTCTCATAATTCCACATTTATACACACTCTCCTTCCCAGGGAAGAGGCGCATCTCCCCATTTCCATTCCCTGCTGCACTCAACATTGTCAAGGTTCAGCGGATAATATTTCTGCGAAAAATCCTTTACCATCTGCTGCCTGATCTTATTGTAATGGTTAAAGTATTCCATAGCGCCGCAGTCCTGAGGGTGGGTGTCGAGATACAGGGACAGTTCTGTCAGGGTAAAGCTGACGATCCCGATATCTTTTAAAAGCTGTTCCTTACTTTCCATCACACACATCTCCTTCCCGTAAAGGGTTTGTTCAGTTCCGGAAATACCGTGCCCAGGCAGTACGCCTTTTCCAGATCATCATACAGTTTGTCGAACTTCTGCCAGGGCACATAAGCCATGGCAACGACAAATCTGTCGATTGGTCTCTCATACATATAATCCTGCATTTTGAATCCTTTCCCGTTTTCAGCTTCGTAAGCTTTGATTGATAATATGATATGTTTTCCCACGAAAACTGTGCCGCCTCTTCCGTTTTCCATTTTTATATCCATTCCTTTCGCTTCGCTCAGGCACAAAACGTTATGAAAATAGTTTCGATACTGAACATTTTGTGTTATAGTTAATTTAATAATTAGGCATCCCGGTATCAATGGCTGATGCACCCACCCGTTAAGTGTTGATATGCAGGTGGCCTCTTTCCAAAGGTGGGAATACCATAATTCAGGCTCACCAGGCGCAGTCTGTTTTCTCGTAACAGTTCAGCTCTCCGTCGTATTCAGCCCGGTAATGTCGATGTTCGTTCTCCCGGCAGACCGTTGGAGCACGTCGGCACTTGGCGAGGTACTCTCGAGCAGGCATGTCTTATATGCCTTGGGTCCGTTACGTGCGGAACCGAGCGGAAGCACGTCTGCCGGGAGAACATCGGCAGTACCGGGCGTGACTTGCAAGGAAAGGGCTGAACTGTTACGTTTTCTTTGCAGACAAAAAAGGAAGCGCCGCCCGCAGCCGTAAATTCCGGCCGTCCTGGGGCACTTCCCCTTTACTTTCCATCAATGCAGGTAAATCTATTTTTATCTGGATTCGCCCATAAAGAACAGGGCGATGGTCCCCGGGCCCGAATGTGCGCCGATGGTGGGGCCGATGTGGCTGATCAGGAAATTTTGAATGCCAAAGCGCTCCCTGATCTGATCGCGCACATACTCCGCATCCTCCAGCGCGTCCCCGTGGCTGATGAACACGCAGTCCTCCCGGTTTTCCTGGAAATAGCTGCCCATCTTTTCCTCCATATAATCCACCAGTGCGTTCAGGGATTTCTTCCGTCCCCGCACCTTGCCGATGACGATCAGATGTCCCTCCTGATCTACATGGAGCTTTGGCTTGATGGAGGCTAACGTCCCGATCACCGCGGCCGTTCTGCTGACCCTGCCGCCTCTGTAGAGATGAAAGAGATCGTCTACCGTGAACACGTGAGTGAAATTCTGCACATGACCGCTCAGCCACTGGGCCGTCTCGTCCAGACTTTTCCCGGCGTCCCTCATCTTCACCGCCTTATGTACGAAGAGCCCCTCTCCCATGGAGGCGCCCAGGCTGTCAATCACCACGATCCTGCAGTCCGGATGCTCTTCCATGATCTCTTCCGCCGCTATGCGCATATTGTTATAGGTGCCGCTCAGGCCGGAGGAAAATGCAAGATGCAGGATCTCCTTATCCGTCCGGATATATTCCTCCAGGTACTCTTTTGCCTCCGCTGGATTGATCTGGGAGGTAGTGGGCATCTTGCCCTCATGGCGCATCATATAATAAAAATCTTTCCAGTCCAGCTCCTTATCTTTTCCGTAAGTGACGCCGTCGAGGATATAGCTGATCGGCAGACAGCCGATATTGTGTTCCTGCAGATATTCCAAAGGCAGGTCAGCTGTACTGTCAGTTGTGATCTTGAACATAGGGTCAGCCCTCCTTATTTTTTAACATTTTAACATCTTTTGCCGTTTATTTCAATTTTCCGTTCAAAGTGATACAAAATGTAACGTAACGATCCTCACTCTTTCTGCTTTTTCAGTGCGCCGGGCAGACGCCTGCGGATCAGCCGGTTCTTTAAATCTTTCCAGCAAAAGGGAATCAGGGGGTAGAGATAGCTTCCGTTCGAGACGGTCCTGTTGCAGCCCACGGAAAGCGCCGCAATCACAAGCGCACCGATATAGCCCCAAAGCCCGAAGAGCTGAGTCAGGATCAGATTCAGCACCCGCAGGAATTTCAGCGCATAGCCCAGTTCATAGTTGGACTGGGTGTAGTTTGCAATGGCCACGAACGCCATGTACAGCATGACCTCCGCCGAGAACCAGCCGCTGTTCACCGAAAATTCCCCCAATACCAGAGCGGCCAGCACGCTCAAGGGGGTGCTGAGCATGTTGGGAGTATTCACCGCCGCCAGCTTCAGCCCGTCTATGGCAAGCTCAAGGATCAGGAACTGCCACAGCAGGGGAATATGCGGCTCCTCCTTCAGCATGATAAAAGAAAAGCTCTCCGGGATCCACTGGGGATTGTTGATCAGCAGCAAAAAGGTGGGCGTGACAAGATAGGTGAGCAGGGAGATAAAGAACCTTGTCATTCTCAGGTAGGTTCCCGTAATGGGCGGGAAATAATAATCGTCCGCCTCTTCCATCACATCAAAGATCGTGGCGGGCAGGATCATGGCGGAGGGAGAATTGTCCACCAGGATCACGATATTTCCCTCCAGGACCTGCGCCGCAGCCGCATCCGGCCTCTCCGTATATTTGAATTTCGGAAAAGGATTATACCACTTTCTCTGATAGAGGCACTCCGCCAGGGACTCCTGATTCATGGACAGCGCATCCACAGTGATATTCTGGATTCTGCGCTCCACCTCATCTAAGAGCTTCCTGTCCACCCGGTCTTTCATATAGCAGACCACAATGTCCGTCCGGGAGCTTTTTCCTGCGTTCATCATCTCCATGCACAGCTGGGTGCTGCGGATCCTGCGGCGGATCAGAGCCGTGTTGGACACGATCGTCTCCACAAAGCCGTCCTTTGAGCCCCTGAGCACCTTGTCTTTCTCCGGCTCCTCCACTCCTCTGGCGGGATACGTCCTGGAATCGATGATCAGCGCCTCTTTGTACCCGTCCACCAAAAGGACGAACATTCCCGACAGAAGTGACAGGACCACCTGGCTGCACCGGTCCTCAATGTCCACCTCCACATAGGGGGTGAACTGCCTGGAAAGCCCGTGCATGTCCCCCGGCAGCTTATCCGGCGTCATATCCATAAAATACTGTAACAGCTTCTGCACCAGATCATCCTTGCAGAAGCCATCTATCAGATACATGCAGGCGTTCTTTCCGGCAAAGCTTATCATGCGGCTGATCACGTCAAAATTCGCGTCTGCGTCCAGCTCCCGGTCCATCCATTCCATATCCTGCGCCAGATTCCCGGTCAAACATCTCTGTCTCTCATTTCCAAAAGTATTCAAAATAAAACTCCCTTTCCATAAACGCTTTTTCCTAGCATTTACCGAAAGGGAGAAATTTATGCCCCCGTGCTGCCGAAACCGCCGTTCCGCACGCCGTCCGCCTCATCGTCCACCGTGATGCCGTACTCTAAAAAGATTCCCTGCACGATTCCGGCGCCCTGATCCACCTTAAGGGTCTTTCCCTCATTGGAATCGTTCGTGAGCCTCACAAAGATATGCCCCTCGTTGTCCGAATGATAATAGTCGCTGTCGATGATCCCAACGGTATTGTTCATCTGCAGCCGGTATTTAAAGCCCAGGCCGCTTCTGGGATACAGCTTCAGCACCCAGTCCTCGTCCATCCTGACCCGGACGCCGGTGGGAATCCTGATGGTCTCGCCGGGCGCCAGCGCAAAGGCAAAGGGCGCATGAAAATCATAACCGGCGCTGCCCCTCGTGGCCCGCTTCGGAAGCTCCAAAGCCTCGTACATATTTAGGATATCCTCTTTGGTATACTGTGGGAATTCTTCTTTCACGGCAGCCAGGAACAGTTCCCGGCTTACCTTAAAAAACTGAGCAATCCTCTTCATTCTCCGCCTCACCTCTCTGCCGAAGCCCTTCATGACCTTCAGGGAAAAGATCCGGCAGTTCTCAAGCTGTGACTGACCCGGTCAGTCACAGCAGCCTCTCACATTTTCAGGCTTCTTTACATCGATATAGGCCTGTTCATAATCCCCGCAGTGAAGCACGGGACTCAGGGGATCCGTCTTCTCCAGGGTCCGCTGCACATCTATGACCCGCTGATTGGAGCTTCCTTTCCAGAGCAGCTTCTGATCGTGCAGCTCCTCCCTGTATTCTCCGTCCACCACCACATCCACATACTTCATCAGTGGATAATAGAGAATATTCTCCCAGCTGTCACCTGTATACAGCCAGATCGTCTTATGGGGATACCTTTCCCTGATCTCCGCCATCAGCCGGCGAACATCCAGTCTGTTGGCAGGATGGAGCGGGTCTCCTCCCGAAAAGGTAATGCCTGAGATATAATCCTTGTCCAGCTGCTCGAACAGCTCCTCCCTGGCGGCCTCGTCAAAGGGCAGTCCCCCGTCCGGATCCCAGGTAATGGGATTCTGGCAGTTCTTGCAGCAGTGATTGCAGCCAGCCACCCAGAGGACGACCCGCAGGCCGTCCCCGTTCAGCATATCGTCCTTGGTAATATTGTGGTATCTCATGGCATTACATACTCCGTCTCTCTGCGATTTCCGCCATCTTGGCGTCGTTCAGCCTTGTGGCGCCGTGCACCCGGGAATAGGACAGATAACCGTTCATGCGGTCGATCTTTGTCAGGTTCCGGCTGCCGCACTTGGGGCAGACGTCCATCTCCAGCTCCTGATGGCCGCAGTCGTCGCAGTAGGCTAACGACAGGTTCACACCCTCATAGAAGCCCATATCCATCGCCCGGCGGATCAGTGTCTTAATGGCCTCAATGTTATAATCGATGGGATATTTCACATACTGGATCTTGCCGCCGTTGCTCAGATCCCAGAACCGGTTCTCCAGATCCTGCTTCTGGATCGGCGTGATATCCTCAGTCACATGGCAGTGGAAGCTGTTGCTCACATACTCCCTGTCGGAAACGCCCTCCACAATGCCGTATTTGTTGCGGAACTGCTTTACCTGCAGACCGCAGAGGCTCTCCGCGGGGGTGCCATAGATCGCGTACAGATGGCCGTCCTCTTCCTTAAATTCGTTGATGCGGTTATTGATATATTCCAGAGTCTCCAGAGCGAACTGCCCGTCCTCCACAAGGGATTTCCCGTTGTACAGCTCCTGAAGCTCATTTAAGGCCGTGATGCCGAAGCTTGCAGTGGCGGATTTCAGCAGAGGCTTGATCTTGTCGGAAAGCTTTAAATGACCGCCCAGGAATCCGCCCTCGCAGTAGGCCAGGGGATTGGTGGAGGCTCTCATCTCCCCAAGGTATGCGTAAGTGCGGATATGCAGCTGACGGATCAGATTCAGGTAATAATCCAGCACCTCATAGAAATCCCGGCTCTCTTTTCTCGCCTTGGCAAGAATCATGGGCAGATGCAGGGAAACGGCTCCGATATTGAAGCGTCCCACAAAAACAGGCTCGTCCTGATCATCCGCAGGGTGCATGCCGCCCCTCTCATACCAGGGAGAGAGGAAAGCCCTGCAGCCCATGGGGGATATGATCTTGCCGTACTGCTTATAGATGCTCGCCACATAGCCCTTGCCCGTCAGGCTCAGCCAGTCCGGATACATGGTCTTGGCGGAGCACTGCACGCCCGCCTCGAACACGTCCTCCAGGGGCTTCCCGGGGCCGTGGAGATTTTCATCGTACAGAAATACGATCTTGGGGAACAGGACGGGCTTCTTGCACTCTTTCTTGCCCTGTCCCTTTCTGCGCACATTCAGCATAGTGATGGTGGCCAGCCTTGCGAACCGTCCCGTGCCCGTTCCAGCGGTCACGGTGATGAACGGATAATCGCCCCGGCTGCTGGCCACGGTGTTGAATTTGTACTCCCAGCCCTGGAAGCCCTGTTCAAACTCCTTTACTACATCAGAGTAGGCCTCGGCCTCGGCGGTATCCTGATCGATCCCAAGCCTCAGGTACTTGTCTATATTCCGCTTATAGGATTTTTCCGCATAGGGCTCCAGGATCAGGTCCACGCTGGGCACGGTAAAGCCGCCGTACTGCTGGCTCGCCGCGCTGAGCACGATGTCCCCGATCACGTCGAAAGCCACGTCCAGGGTCTTGGGCTCGTTGTACCAGATATTCCCCATCTCAAAGCCGCCGGTGAGGACGCTCTGCACATCGAACAGGCAGCAGTTCATGGTATCTCTTCTGGCCGACATATCGTGGACATAGATGTAACCGTCCCTGCAGGCCTGGATCTCCTCCGTGGTCATGAAGAACTTCTGGTACAGCTCCTTATTCAGCTGGTTAAAGATCAGGCTCCTCTTGGTGGAGACCAGCGCAGAGTCCGTGTTGGCGTTCTCCTTGTCCCCGATATACATAATGGACTGGCTCTTCTTATACACATCGTCCAGCATTCTGACGAAATCCTGCTTGTAATTGCGGTAATCCCGGTAGCTCTTGGCCACCACCGGCTTTACTTGCTCTAAGGCGCTCTCCACAATGTTGTGCATCACAGGGATTGGAATATTGTCGCTGCCCAGCTCGTCCACCTTGTCGATCACGTACTGGCAGATATGCCTTTCCTCCTCCGGTGTGAATTTCGTCAGCGCACGGTATGCGCTTTTCCCCACGGCATTGATCACTTTCTGCACGTTGAAAGCTTCCTTGCTTCCGTCCTTTTTGATCACAAAAACCGTTTTTGCGGGCTGAAATTCCTGCCCGTAATCAACATCTTCCGTTACTGCCTGGTCAAAATTACTGCTCATTCTATCCATCCCTTTCTGTGAAATCCCTTTGAGAACTCCCCGCCCGGCAGCCTGCCGCAGGAGACAGGCATCTCCCGTATCTGCCGGCCTTTTGTACTAAATATAGTTCTTTTTGCGCTGTATCGTTCAATATATTGTGCCGTTTACAGTTAAGTATAGTTTATGATGGCCAGATTGTCAACGCGTGAACCATAAAAAAATCACCTAAATTTTATCAGAAATTTAGGTGATAATGACATTTTATCTTTCATGAAATTTCTTCGCCGCTGCCGCCCCTGTCCGATGGCTCCGGAAGTTCCGAGCGCATCTGCATGGTGGCCACGATATCCTCCAGCCAGCTCTGGTACCGCTCCCTGACATAAGCGGGCTTTATCACCACCGCCTCCCGGCCGATGCCGGCCAGCCAGCCAAAGAACTGCCCGCTGACAGCGACCTTTGCGCGGATCCGGAAAATCCTATCCGTCACGGGGCGAATATCCGCCTCTTTTCCGAACCGGTCCAGCACTACTCCGATCAGCCGGTTCGGGAACTGCAGAGTGACGGTCTCCTCCTCTCCCGCGAACATGCCGAACGTCTGGTTGGAATACACTGCGGGATCCGTCTTCGCGAACTGCTCCATTCCCTCCCGCTCCTTTTGCAGCACCGTCACCTGGCCCATCTTGTCCACCCGGTAATGCTTCATGATCCGGTCTTGGCTGTCGAACGCCGCCAGATAATAATTCTCCTCCTTCCAGATCAGCGCCCAGGGGCTCACCCTGCGCTGGGTCCGGTCCCGGGGGACCAACTGTTTTTTCAGGTTCCAGTCAAGGTACTGGAAACCGATCTGTCTGTTTTCCTGGATCGCCCGGTGGATATTGTCTATGCTGTAGTATATGCTCTCGTTTTCCGTCTTGATGCGCCCGGCCACATACACCTGGCGCTGCAGCTTGCCCGCATCGTACTTTCCCGCCAGCCGCTCCAGCTTTTTGATCAGGCTCCGGGATTTTCTCGTGGTGATGAACCTGGAGGACTGCACCGCATCCACCAGAAGCTTCAGCTCCGGCAGCTCAAAGTCCCTGCCGGCCATATAGTATCCGCCGCCCTGCCTGCTGTGCACCTGAACGATATCATAACCGAACTCAATGAGCCTGGCCATATCGTCGTATATGCTCTTTCGCTCGGAGTGAATGCCGTTCTGCTCCAGATAGGCGATGATATCGGCAGTGGCGGCCGGGTGGTTCTCGTCCGTATTCTCCGTGAGAAGCCTGATAATATACAAGAGCTTCAGCTTTTGTCCCGCCGACTTTGCCATGTGTCAAAAACCCCCAGAATATCGTATATCATGTGAAGATTGCTGATCTCGTGATCCGGGTGCAGGTCCGTATCGTTGACGGCGCCGTCCGGCCGGTACCAGCAGGTGGCGATCCCCGCCTGCACTCCCCCTTTGATGTCGCTGGTGAGAGAGTCGCCCACGATCAGGATCCTGGAACGGTCCTTTTCCTCCACCCGCTCCAGGCAGTACTCAAAAAAAGCCCTGTCCGGCTTTGGGACGCCGATATCCTCGGATATGAAAATGCCGTCCATAGTCTCCGCGAGCCCGGAAAGCCTCAGCTTGTTCAACTGAGTGGCGGAGACTCCGTTCGTGACTGCATACTGGCTCACACAGCCGCAGAGGGCCTTGCAGATCGTCAGGGAATCGTCAATGTAGGAAAATACGCTGCCAAGGCTCTCCTGATACTCTTTTAAAAACGCCTGCAGGTCTATGTCCCGGAAGCCGTATTCGTCGAACAGCTGGACGAACCTGCCGGTGAGGAGCTCCTCCCTGGTGACCTCGCCGCGCTCATGGCGCTTCCAGAAGCTGTCGTTGATCTGGCTGTACCGCTCGATCTGCTCCTGGGTGACCTCATGCCCCACCGTCCGAAAGCACTTTGTAAGGGAATATCTCTGGGAGTACAGAAAATCTAACAGCGTACCGTCCACATCCCAGAATATCGTTGTATATCGGT
>CANRMK010000023.1 GCA_947631715.1 uncultured Acetatifactor sp. | reverse complement strand
TCTTTCAGATAATAAAATACGGATAGCGCTCTTGCATCGCTGAGTTCCTCATTGCTGGGGTACAGGGCGCTGTTTATCGGTACGTTGTCCGTATGTCCCTCGATCTCCACAGTACCCTCGCTGTACCGCTCCAGGACCTTCCCCACCTTGTCCAGAACGCCCTTGGCGTCCTCCTTTAACTCGGCGCTTCCCGAGTCGAACAGCAGGGAGCCGTTCATGGTAAGTTTTACATACTGGGCCGTAAAGCTCACCTCCACCTGGTCTCCCACGCCGCTGTCCGCCAGCGCCTCCTGCACATTTTCGCTCTTCTCCTCGTTCTCCTGGAGCTGCATGGCATCCAGGGCCTGCTGGAGCTGATCCGCGGTAACATTCTCCGGGAATCCCTCACTCTCCTGGAGATTGTCCGATTCCGTGGAGCTGTCCGAGCTCTTTCCGGTACTGTTGATATATTGGTCAAGCTCATTGAGCTGGCTCACGCCGTTGCTGATGAGCACACCGTCTCCGATCGCGGTGGCGCCCGCATCAAATATGCTGAACGTGTTGTTCATTGCGGCCACCATTTCATGAAGCTTCTGTTCGTCCATATTGGACATCGCGAACAGCATAACGAAAAAGCACAGAAGCAGATTCATCAGGTCGCTGAAAGTGGACATCCACGCCGGGGACCCGGGCGGGGGCGTCTCTTCCTTGCGCTTTGCCATTACTCTTCACCCCCAGGCGTTTGCTCTTCGGCGCCTCCCCTGTCCTTAGGAGCCAGGAAAGATTTCAGCTTCTCTTCGATGACTCTGGGGTTCTCGCCGGCCTGTATGGACAGCAGGCCCTCGATCATGACCTCTTTCATCATCATCTCGCCATCGTTGTCAACCTTCAGCTTGCCGGCCACAGGCGTACAGATCCAGTTCGCCAGCAGGGAGCCATACAGGGTGGTGATCAGGGCCACTGCCATGGCCGGTCCCAGTGTGGAGGGATCCTCCATGTGGTAAAGCATATCCACCAGTCCCACCAGGGTACCGATCATACCCCAGGCAGGGCCCATGGAAGCCCATGTCTCCCAAAAGGAAATGCGGCCCTTATGTCTTCCCTCGATGCTCACAAGCTCAGTTTCCATAATGGCGCGCACAAGATCGGGGTCCGTACCGTCAACGATCAGCAGGATCCCTTTTTTCAAGAAAGGTTCTTCCATGTCCGAAGCGGCCTCCTCCAGCGAGAGCAGACCTTCTTTTCTTGCAATATTGGACAGATCTATGATCTTCTGAATCATCTCCGCAGTGTTCAGGGACGGGGTCTTAAAGATCAGGGTAAAGCTCTTAAGACCGCCGATAAAGTCCTGCAGGCTGAACTGTGTCAGCGTAGAACAGACGGATCCGCCGAAAGTGATGATGGCGGAGGGAAGATCCAAGTACTCTTTACCTATGTTGGCCAAGCCTGCGGAACTGATCAGTCCGAACAGAAGCATCACAAAACACAATATGATACCGGCCAAAGACGCTATATCCATAAAGATCACCTACATCCTGCTTTTTCCGGACTATTCCGCAAGAATATCCTTTCTATACAATTTTACAAGATTTTTTATCTCTTGTCTACTTTCTTTTACAATTATTTTTTTCCCCGTTGTCAGAGTGATCACCGTGTCCGGCGTCTCCTCCACAACTTCAAAAATCTGGGGATTCACCAGGATCTTAGTCCCGTTGAGCTTTGTCACTTCGATCATCTTGATCCTCGAATTTTATGTAAATAATCAGGGGACGGAAAAAATCCGTCCCCTATGTTATACCATATATCAAGACCTATTACAAGAAAAAACTTCATTTTGAAAATGTTAAATGTAACCAGCCTCAAAGGCATCGTCATCCGCTCAGGCTCACAGAGACGCCCTTATCTCTTCAGGTTGGTCAGCTCCTCCAGCAGGGTGTCGGACACAGTGATGATACGGCTGTTGGCCTGGAAGCCTCGCTGTGTGGTGATCATCTCGGTAAACTCCGAGGACAGATCCACGTTGCTCATCTCCAGCTGTCCGGTGGACATATAACCGCCGTTTGCGGTGATATCCACGCCGATGCCGTCGAACTCTCCGGAGTTCATGGTAGCGGAATACAGGTTGTCGCCGCTCTTCTCAAGGCCGGAGGCGTTCGCGAATGCGGCGGTGGCGATCTGGCCTAAGAGCTTCGTCATGCCGTTGTCATAGCTTGCATAGATGCAGCCGTCCCTCTGGATAGAGACGCCGATCATGTCTCCCGGGCGCCGTCCTGTTCCCAGGCCATCCAGGTCACCGCTGGTGGCGCCGATGGTGGAAGTTCCCTTGTTGTCGAACATAGAGGTCTCGGAGAAATCGATGGTAATGTCGGCAAAGTTGCCGTCCGTTCCCAGGCCGGAAAGCCTCAGAACAGATGTGGTCTGGGTCTGCTGGCCGTTGATGCCGGCGAAGTAGCCCTTTGCGGGGTCGAAATTAACCCGTACACCGGTGAAGTTGCGGCCCACGGTGTCGAAGCTGCCGCTGGTGGGAAGACATGCATCCGCGCCGTAAGGGCTGGGCGCTCCAGTATTCTTAGAAAGATTTGCCAAAAGCTGCCTTACGGAAAGCTGCCCTGCTACAGTGGGATCACCCTCAGCGGTAGGCGCGTCATACAGCAGATTCAGGAAATCATCGGTAGAACCCTGATAACCATAGGCTGCAGCAATGGCATCCAGCTGATCCTGAATCGTTGCAGTCTTTTTTTGCTCATTTCCGTCTGCATCCGTATAGTCAAGTTTACACCCATCTGCAGGTTCCGCCTGCAACACACCACCCGAGTACATCGTTGTCAAATCTGCCATTGTCTCCTTGGTGGCCTTGTTGATCAGCTTGCCGTTGCTCCACTCGTAGGTCTTGTCGTCAAAGCTCACAGAGCCTTTCTTCATCTGCTGGCTCGCCGCTCCAAACAGCGCCGAAGCTGCCTCTCCGCTGACTACCTCGTCCCCGTTGGAGTCCAGGATCTTCTCCAGCTCCAGGCTGTACTCATTCACATTGTCGGACTGTCTGTACACGAACCTGGCGGTGTACTCATATCCAAGGCTGTCAAAGAAGTTCAGGTTCACCACCTTGCCGTTGATGCTGGTTACGTCTGTATCGTACTTGTCGATGATGCCGCTCATATTGGCCTGGGTCGTGGCCTCGGGAGGATAGGTCATGTTGGCAGCGCTCATGATGCGCAGCGCCGTCACGGTATCCTGCTTGATGTTTCCTGTGGTCTCATCCACCTGCCAGCCCATGACATTGTAGCCGGTGCTGGTCATGGCCAGGTTGCCTGCGGCGTCCACATAGAAAGAGCCGTCTCTGGTAAACATGTTCTCCAGGCCGTTGCTCACCACGAAGAAGTTATCGCCGGTGATCATGATATCGAAAGGATTGCCCGTGGATTGAGCGGAGCCCTGTCCCGTGATATTGATGTTGATGGCGCCGGATTTTACGCCCAGGCCAATCTGTCTTGCATTGACGCCGCCCAGTCCCGTGGTGGCGTTGGGTCCGCTGGCCCTCTGGGTGGTCTGGCTCATGAGCTCTGCGAACACAATGGAGCTGGACTTATACGCTGTGGTATTTACGTTCGCGATATTGTTACCGATTACGTCCATCTTGGTCTGGTGGGTCTTCAGTCCTGCCACGCCAGAATAAAGTGATCTCATCATAGTGGTTGTTCCTCCTAATGGAACGAAGCGGGCCTCTCTTCAGTCGTCCGGGAGGCCGTGACCCCCTGTCAGGTCCGGTCACATGATAACCGCTCCGTTGATATTTGTGAATATGTTATCCGTTGTCTCTGTGCTGTCCATTGCCGTGACTACCGTGCGGTTGGGAACGTTGACGATGAACGCCAGCTGGTCCACGATCACCAGGGAATCCCTGATCCCTTTCTGGCCCGCCTTTCTGGCCCCGTCATTCAACCTTTCCAGCTGCCCCGCGCTCAGTTCGATCTTTCTGTCACTGAGTCTCCCCAGCGCGTGCTTGGAAAATCTTAAGCCCCCGGCTTCCTCTGCGCTCTTCTGCGCCAGGATCTCCTGGAAAGAAAGCCCGTCCCGGGTCTCCCTGTTCTCCGCCTTTCTGGCTCCCGCCAGATACCGGTCTGTCAACTGCTCAATGGAAAGATAGCCGTTATTTTGAACATCCATTTTCCTCAAGCCCCCGTTATGCTCCTCCGGCGCCCTCCATGCTGCCGTTTCCCTCGTCCTCTGTACCGTCTCCGCCGCTTCCACTCTCAGCGCCGCCGCTTACGTTTCCGCTGCCGTCCACGTTCTCGTCTCCGCCGCCCTCTTCACCGGGCTCCTCCGGATCCTCGATCTTGTTGCCGTTCTCGTCCAGGCCTGCCTGCCTGTATACCTCTTTCAGCTTCTCCAGATACTTCTGGTACTTCTCCACAGTCTCCTTTGCCAGGAAGCTTTTCTCGTAATCGGACATGTTCTCATAGATCTCCTCCAGCTCCTTGATGGCCGATGCATCTGTGAGATCCACGCCGCCGGGCACAGGAAGATGGTTCATCTTTACGGTAAAGTCTAAGGCCTTGTCATACGCCGTCTGGTATACGCCGTCTACCACGGTATCCAGATCCTCCAGATCGTACAGCTCCTCGTCGATGGAGAGGTATGCCTTGCCGTTCTCGAATACCACGTAATCCACCTTGCCCTGTACGTACTTGACTTCGCCCGAGGAATCGGTGGTCTTGATGTAGACGTCCTTTCCCACTAAAGATGTGGCCCTTGCTAACTCCGAGGTAGCAGCCATGTTCTGGATCTGCTCCACCTGGGAGAACTGTGCGTACTGTGAAATGTATTCTGTATTGGAAGTGGGCTCCAGGGGATCCTGATACTTCATCTGCGCCACCAGAAGCTGCAGGAAAGTGTCCTTATCCATGTCGCTCGTTCCGCTCGTCTTATTCTTCAGGGAATTCTGGGAGTCTGTCTCCACGAACTTCCCGTCCTTGACGGGCGCCATCAATGATGCCATCTGCATTCTCCTTTCTGATTCTTAATGCTATTTTTATGCTATTCTCATACTATCCTTATGCTGTCCTTTTGCTATTCTTACGCAATTCTTATGTACTGTCCTTTTGCTATCCTTACGCTTATCTTATGTACTGTTCTTATGCATTCCTATGCGGTGTAATCTACCTGGCTGCCGCTTGCCGCCATGATCTGGGCCGCCAGCGCGTCCTCCTCTTCCAGGCTTTCCACTGCCGCTGCGTCGTTTAAGTCTATCTTTCTGATTCTTGCTTTCCTGGGGCTCTGGTCCTGTGCCCCGCCGCGTCCCCGGCCCTGGTCCAGGTTTCTCTCAAACGCATGGGACTGGACGGTGACCTCCACGGCCTCCACCTTAACGCCCTGTTGTTCAAAGCTCTCCCGAAGCTGTATCATCTGGCCCTCCAGCGCAGCCTTTACCGCCTCGTTCTGGGTGATAAAGTTCGCCGTCACCACGCCGCCTCTGGAAGATAAGTGAATCTGCAGCGTCCCAAGGCTTTCCGGGTGAAGCTGCATCTCCAGATCTGACATACCGGGCCTTACCTGGATCTTCATGTAATCCATGATCTGCCTCATGATGTCCTGCGTATCCGTGTTCCACACAGATGCGGCCTGGGCCTGCTGTACCTGGGGCTGCTGCTGTGTCTGGAAAGGCGCCCGGATCTCCTGTGCAGGAAAGCCCTCCTGCCTGTCTCCCCTGGCCTCTCCGTGATCCTCGCGGCGTCCGCTCTCTGTCTGGCTCTGGGGGCGGCTGTTGTCTGAGGGTACCTCTTCGGCGTTGTCCCCGATGATCTGGATCTGCGGCCCGTCCGTCTGCTGCGGCGCTTCCTCCTGGATCTCAGGCTCCTCCGCAGGCAGCCCGGCAAGCTGCTTCTGGATATCCGCCGTCCCTTTCAGCTCCTCACTGATCCGGGGCAGCAGCTCCTCAAGCTCCTCCGGCTCCATCCGGAGCTCTCCGCCGGCCTCCTGCAGCGCTGTCTCAAGCTTTCCCATCAGCTCCTGATAGCTGTCGTAAAGCTCTCCGTCCGTCACAAGCGCGTAAGGATTTTCCGCCCCCGTCACTTTCAGGAGAAGCTCTCCCAGTCTGCTCTGATCCAGCACATCGACGGGTTCCATTCCCAGCTCTTTCATCATTCCCTGAATTTCTTCCGGACTTATGCCGAAAGTATCTGCGATCTCCTGTATCATGGCTTCCGCCAAAGGTCCAACCGCCGCCAATATCTCCTCCAGTTTTTCCTCTGGGATCTCTTCCTCCCCGTCTGTCTCCGCCTCCGGCTTTGCCGCCGTGTCGGGCTTCTTTGTCCTGGCGAGATGCTCATCTTTTGCTTTCAGGGAATCTCCCGGCGCTTTCTTCACGGCTGCCTGGGTCTTATCCGCCTGGCTTTCCGCCGCGCCCTTTCCTGTCTGGCCTGTCTGGCCGTTCAGAACTGTCCTGAATCCGTCGCCTGCAGATGTCTTTGCACTGCTCCCCGCCGCGCTGCCAAGACTGTTCAGCACAGCGCCTACATCTTTTACAGGTGTACTTGTCATTTCTGACCTCCTCTCTTTCATTTTCAAAGTGCTGAAAATTTTATTCCATCTTTTATTTCGGCCATCACCCCCAATTCATTAAGAGTCTGGATTCATAATTTTTGTAATCTTTGCTGCGCTGTCCGCACTCATCTGATCCAGGATCTCCGCCCGGCTCTCCACGCTGATCGCCTTTAAGATCCTGGACACCAGATTCGTGTCCGTGTTCATCAGCTCCTCCAGGGCCGCAGCCGCAGCCTTTGGCTTCATCTGGGCGTAAGCGTCGGCATACTCCTGGAATTCCGAGCTCTCCTCCAGCTGCACCACCACCTGGCGGTACAGAGACTCCGCCATGGCAGGGTTCATTTCCTCATACCATTTCCGGAATTCCTCCGGCCCGGGCCCCTTGTCGGAGGCGATCACCTCGTCATAGAACTCTTTCTGGATCCGGTCGAACTCCACCTGGGCGTCCTCAAATTCTTTCAGACGCGCCACCGTCGCCCTCAGCTCCTCGATATCCGCATCCTTGGACGCGGAAGCGCCCTGCAGCCGCTCGATCTCCAGCTCCAGCTCCTTAATGTACTCCACCGCCTCCGGCAGGCTGGAGTAGCCGCCGTAGCTCTCGGGATCGTTCGTCTCCGTCACGGACACTCCCGGCAGGATCTTATTCAGCACAGGAACGTCCTTTAAGATGGGAGTCAGCACAGAGCTGCCGAACCCTCCGATATCCAGCTTTATCACAACGCAGATCACCGCCAGCCAGAGCACCACGATAAAAAGGGTGGCCACGAACGTCACAAAGCCGTTGCTCTCCTCGTCGCCTAAGGCTTCCTCCTGCTTTGCGATCTCCTTAGCCCGGCGCTTTGCCTCCTTGCGCTGTTCCTTTTGGTCTTTTTTCAGCTGCTTTTTCTCGCCCTCTATGCGCCTCTTCTCCGCCTGGGCCTCCGCGCTTATTTCCCTTGCCATAATTTTCCTCTTTTACATAACAGATGCTTTTTCATTGATCCGCTGTCCGTACACATAGCTGGTCAGCTCATCCACTTCCTTGCCCTCACGGTGCTTTTCGTCCTCCAGGAACTGTTCAAACGCTTTCTCCTTTAGATTTTCATGAGTCTTGCGCTCTCTCATCACTTCCGTGAGCTGCTCCCTGGCCTGCTCCAGCCCGCGCTCCGCAGCCTCCACGTTCAGGCGCTGGTCTGCGATAAATCCGTCCATGCTCAGGACGGCATTCCTGTTTTCCTCGATCTCTTGAAGCTTTAAGCTCCCCGTCAGCAGGCTTTCCGCCTTTCTCTCATATTCCTCTCTCCGCCGGATCAGATGGTCCAGGCGCGCCTGCTCCTTGTCCAGAGCGGCCTTGGCAGCGGAAAACTCCTGCTTGGCCTGCTCCTCCATCTTCAGTTTGATATCCAGAATGCTCTGCATAGAATAATGAAACTTCGCCATAAGACCTCACATTTATGCGAACAGCTGCTCCAGCATGGCGACACTCGCCTCAAAATCGAACTTTTCCTCTGTATCCTGGCACAGGAATTCGTTCACCGCATCGATCTTTGTGATGGCGTAATCGATGGCCGGGTTGCTGCCGCTTTTGTATGCGCCGATATTGATCAGATCCTCCGCCTCGTTATAGGTGGCAAGCACGTTCTTCAGCTTGCCGGCGGCCTGCTTGTGCTCTCTCTCTGCGATCTGGCTCATGCACCTGGAGATGCTCTGGAGAATGTCGATGGCCGGATAATGGTTTTTGTGGCCCAGCTTTCTGTCCAGCATGATATGGCCGTCCAGAATGCTCCTGGCCGTATCCGTGATGGGCTCGTTAAAGTCATCGCCGTCCACCAGCACTGTGTACAGCCCGGTGATGGAGCCTTTCGCCGCCCGGCCGGCCCGCTCCAGAAGCTTCGGCATTTCGGAATATACGCTGGGGGGATAGCCTCTGCTCACCGGCGGCTCCCCGCTGGCAAGGCCGATCTCCCTCTGGGCCATGGAAAACCGGGTCAGGGAATCCATCATCAGAAGCACGTCCTTTCCCTGATCCCGGAAATACTCCGCCACGGAGGTGGCCGTCTTTGCCGCCTTGTTGCGCTCCAGGGCCGGTCTGTCCGATGTGGCCACCACCACCACCGAGCGCCTCATGCCCTCTTCTCCCAGGTCTCTCTCTATAAATTCGCGCACCTCTCGGCCGCGCTCGCCGATCAGCGCGATCACGTTGATGTCCGCTTTCGTATTTCTGGCAAACATGCCCATCAGGGTGGATTTCCCCACCCCGGACCCCGCGAAGATGCCAATGCGCTGTCCCTTTCCCACGGTGATCAGCCCGTCCACGGCTTTCACTCCCAGGGGCAGCACCTCGTCGATGATCTCCCTGCTCATGGGATCCGGCGGCGCAGCCTCCACAGGATAATACGTGCCGTTCTCGGGCACGCTGCCGTCCACCGGCCTCCCCAGGCCGTCCAGCGTCTTTCCCAAAAGCCCGTCTCCCACCAGCACTCTCAAGGGATTTCCCGTATTTTCCACAATGCTTCCAAGCCCGATGCCGTCCACGGAATCATAGGGCATCAAAAGGGTCTTCTTGTCCTTAAAGCCTACCACTTCCGCCATGACGGGATCCCCCGCACGCTCCCCGCCGGGTATGATCTTGCAGACGTCGCCCAGCTTCGCGTCAGGGCCGGCGGACTCTATGGTCAGTCCCACCACGTTCACCACCCTGCCCATTCTGCGGACAAAGCTCATCTCCAGCGCCCTGTTATATTTTTCCACATTGACGAAAGTGCTCTGCAAGGCTTCATTCCTCCTTAGACCAGGAAAGCAGCATCAGCTTCCGGCGCAGTTCGGACAGCTGCGTGTCCAGCCCGCAGTCAAAGATCCCGCTGTCCGTCTCGATCATGCACTGATTCTTATCCAGCGTCATATCCTCCACGATATCCACTACGTCCGTGCCGGAGACGGCGCCGTTCAAGATCTGTTTCTTCTGCATGTTCACATAGGAATAGTCCTCTTTGGACACATGGATCAGGAAGCTGTGGCTCCCCTCCAGCCCGTGCATGGTATTGGAGATCAGGTGTTCCAGGATCTCCCTCTGGGAACCCAGTTCCACCTGAAATATATGTTCATATACTGCCGTTATGGCGTCCACAAGGAGAGGCTCCATCTCGGCCAGGCGCTTCTCATAGTCTGCCTCCAGCTCCTCCGCCCTGGCGTGATAGTCGTGCTTTAGGATCTCCTCCTCGGATTTCGCTTTCTGAAGCCCCGCATCGTATCCCTGCTTCCTGGCCTGCTCGCGGATATCGGCGCTTTCGCTCTCCGCCCGGGCCGCCGCGTCCTTTAAGATCTGGTCCGCCTGGGCCTGTGCCTGAGAAAGGATCTCCTGGGCCTCCGCCCTGGCTTTCTCCAGCAGAGCGGCAGGATCCTCCCCCGCCTTGATCACATTGCCGGATTCTCCGCCGTCCGAGGGCACATCTACCGTCTCCGCGTCCAGTCCTGATACAAATCCGTCGCTGTCAGGCGCAGCGGCTTTCACTGCAAGGTTCCTCTCCTCCCGCAGTCTGAGCAGTTCCTCCGTGTCGATCAGGCGCTTTTCTTCCGATTCCGCGGCGAAGAACTGTTTTACCAGATTCCTAGACAACGATCTCGTCACCTCCGCCTCTGGAGATCACGATCTCACCGGAATCCTCCAGCTTTCTGATGATATTTACGATCTTCTGCTGTGCCTCCTCCACATCTTTCATGCGGACAGGACCCATAAATTCCATATCCTCCTTGATCATCACCGCAAGACGCTTGGACAGGTTGTTAAAGATCGCGTTCTGCACCTGTTCATTTGCGCCCTTAAGGGCAATGGCAAGGTCGTTGTTGTCCACGTCACGCAGCACGCGCTGAATGGCCCTGTCGTCCAAGAGGAGCACGTCCTCGAACACGAACATCTTCTTCCGGATCTCGTCCGCCAGCTCCGGCTCCTCGATCTCCAAAGTCTCCATGATGTGGCGCTCGGTTCCCCGGTCCACCGTATTCAGGATCTCCACCACAGCGTCCACGCCGCCGATGATGGTGTAATCCTGATTGACCAGATTTGCAAGCTTGGATTCCAGCACTTTCTCCACTTCCTTGATCACATCCGGGCTGGTGCGGTCCATCACAGCGATCCTCCGGGCCACATCCGCCTGTCTGTCCGGCGTCAGGGCCGATATGATGATAGCGGCCTGGGAGGGCGCCAGATAAGAGAGGATCAGGGCGATGGTCTGAGGGTGTTCGTCCTGGATAAAGTTGATCAGCTGCGTCGCATCGGTCTTGCGCACGAACTCGAAAGGCTTCACCTGCAGAGACGCCGTCAGCTTGCCGATCACATCCAGCGCCTTCTCCGTTCCCAGCGCTTTCTCCAGCAGATCCTTTGCATAATTGATGCCGCCCTCGGCTATGTACTGCTGCGCCAGGCAGACCTCATAGAATTCGTTGAGCACATCCTCCTTGACCTGAGGCGTGACGCTTCTGGTATTGGCGATCTCCAGTGTCAGCTCCTCAATCTCTTCCTCTTTCAGATGTTTGAAAATGCCGGCGGATCTCTCCGGCCCCAGGGCGATCAGCAGCACTGCGGCTTTCTGAACCCCTTTCAGATCGCTTTCCTTTGATCCACTTTTCGCCATATGCCTGTTCTCCTTATATCAGCTCCAGTTCTATCAGCTCCAGTCTTCGTTCAGCCAGTTGCGAAGCAGAGTCGCCGCGGCCTGGGGATTTTCGTCCACGAACTTCTCCACCAGAAGCCGCACCTCGGACTTTGTCTCCACCTCCAGATCCTCCAGCCCGGTGTCCGCGGTGGACTGAAGCATGCTCTCCACGGAGAGCTCCTCCTCTTCCTCCTCGGACTTTTTGGTCCGCATGCTGCGAAGCACCACAAATGCCAGCAGCGCCAGAATGAGCAGGATCATCAGCACACTGATCAGGGTGCTGGTGCTCTGGGCGGTCCAGCCCTCCTTGTCGTTGAACACCGGGTGCTCATAGGCGATGATGGTGATCCGATCCCGGCTGATGCCGGTGGCGTTGGCCGCCATATCGTAATAATCGTCGTCCACCTCCATCCGGGTGTCCGCGCCGTTCGTCTCCTTAAATTCCTCCCAAGTAATGCCGTCCAAAAGCCCCTGGTCTTCCACATTTTCCTCATTGTATTCCCTGTATTTGATCAGGGCGATGGACATGGAGGAGCTGTCGTATTTTATGCTGCCCGCAGGGTTGACCCAGTGCTCCGCGCTCTCATTGGGCAGATACTGGGTATGGGACTCCGAGGACTCGCTCTCACTGTTGCTGTAGTCCGGATTTACATAAGTAGTATTGTTGTTGTCATCATCGTTGGAGTCGGTCCCGGGAATCCCTGAGACGCCGCCGGTGCTGCTGGACTCATACAGATCCTGCTCCGCGAACATGCCCTCCTCCCGGCCGTCCGGGGCATAGTATTCTTTCACGGATTTCTCGTACTCTGCATAGTCCACCTCCAGGTGGCCCACCACTTCGATCATATCGAACTGCTGGGTGCCGTACAGGACGCGCTTCATCTGGCTGGAGAGCATAGATTCCGCCTGGCTCTGGAGCTCCGTGATGGAGTTCGCGACGCCGGCCGCCGTATAATCGTCTCCGCCTGCAAAAAGGATATTGCCGTCACCGTCCAGGATGGTGATGTTGGCCGTATTGGAATTGCCGAGAAAGGTCGCCGCAGCCTTGGCCATGGCCGTGGCCTGAGCGTCCGAAAAGACGCCGTTCGGCTTTAGGTTCAGCTGGATATATGCGGAGCAGTCCTCCTGCTGGGCCACAAGCGTCCCCGTCTGGGGCGGCACGTCCAAAAGGACCACCACGTCGTCCACGGCGCTGATGATGGAAAAGGTCTCCTCCAGCTCGGCCTCCATCCATTCCTTGTACTGCTTTTCCCGGTCGGAGGCGGTGGTGGACATACTGGTGTCCATAAAGTCGGACAGGGACATGCCCTTGGGCACATAGCCCGCGGAGCCCATGGCAAGGGCAGCCGTGGACTGCTGGCTCTTCTCCACCTCGATGGTCAGACCGTTGGCAGACTCCCTGTGGGTAACGCCGGCTCCCTCCAGCACGTCTACTATCTTGGAGGCCTCAGCCGTGGTCTCGCAGGTAGCGACCTCCACATACTGAGGCCTTGTAAATACGTAGATCAAAAGAGCAAAGGTAAAGATCACCACGGCAGTGATTGACACGATAATCGTCTTCTGCTTGGCGGTGAACTTATTCCACCACTCCAATATTTTCCCGGGTATTTCTTTCAGCCTGTCAGCCATAATACCTCTCCCTTAGTGATTTAGTCTTGGTACTTTAGATCTGCATCTGCATGATCTCTCTGTAGGCCTCAAGAATTTTGTCGCGGACTGCAACGGTATACTGCAGGGCAGTAGACGCTTTCTGAAGAGCGATCATCACGTCATGGGTGGTCTCCGTCTCCCCCAGCATGAACTTGACCTCTTCGTCCTCAAAATCCGACAGGTAGCTGTTCGTAGTCTTGATATTTCCGATGGCGGAATTCAAAAAGGCATCAAACAGGGTGCCGCCCGCCACTTCCTCTTCCTTTTCAAAAAGGGAGCCCGTCAGAGACGCCTCCTCTAAAGAATTGACATCGGCCACACCGGTGAGCCCTGTGATCGCTGATAACTCCATCTT
>CANRMK010000022.1 GCA_947631715.1 uncultured Acetatifactor sp. | reverse complement strand
GGGATTTTAAGTCCCTTGCGTCTGCCTATTCCGCCATACCCGCAGACGTCTTGCAATCGCTGCACACATAACCGTGTGCAGTGGGTGGAGGTGGATTCGAACCACCGAAGCAATTTGCAGCAGATTTACAGTCTGTCCCCTTTGGCCACTCGGGAATCCACCCATACAGGCTCCCTGCCCTGACAATGTGAAATTTTAACATATATTCAGCCAAAATGCAAGCTTATTTGAATCCCGGGAGACTTATCTGGAAACCTTCAGGAACAGCTCATTGATTCCCTCAAAGAAACCTACCGTCACGGTAGTAGTCCCCTCTTCTATGCCGGAAAATGTATACTTTTTAAAATAAGGCGTAGATTCCGACAGCGGATTGGTCCCCTGATATTCTTCCGGTTCGCTGAGCCCCACATATTCCGCCCAGGTATTCACGATCCCGTCCGGGTCAATATCCTCCCAGCGGGAAATCTCCGTTCGTGCGTAAAACTCGTACACCTTGCCCGTATCCGCATCCACATAGGCATCCAGAAGATGGTTTTCCTTATTGGCATTCTGTTTTCCCGCATTCATTTCAATCTTCCATACCAGCACGTTATTTCTGGGCTCCGGCACGTCAATGGCCGAATACATCACCGCGCTGTATGAGCTTTCCGAAAGCTCCTGAACGGACTCCGGCAGGATCCCCAGCTCTTTCAGGCTCCGCAGGCCCTGATTGCAGAGGTCTATCCCTGTACTTTCAGGAATCGTCTGGCCCGTTGAATCCTTTCGGTTCACCACCATGGCGTAAGTGCCGGTGAGCTCCTGATAATCCAAGTCCACAGAATCCGTCCTGGTCATGGCATTCTGGTCGCTCTCCGGCTGGATCTGGTTGTTCAGACATTTCGACAAAATATAGATCTTTTCATTGCCGCTTAGAGAAAACCGATACCCCTCCGCGCCGGTATCCATTTCCTGTGTCTTGATCTGATTCAGGATACTGTTGTCTCTGTATCTCGCAAGCGCCTCCGGCCCCCATATGGCCAGCCCTGCAATGACCGCCGCAAGCGGCACCAGCAGTAAGCTAATCTTTTTTCTCTCCATCTGCACTCACCTCACCCGTTCTGCCAAAAACTGCTTCCTCCGAATGCCCTGTTTCTTCCACAGGCCCCGTCTCTTCCACAAGCTCTGTTTCCTCCACAAGCTCTGTTTCCTCCACAGGCTCTGTTTCCTCCATAGACTTCGTTGCATCCGTCTCTTCCTGTGGTCTGGGCAGTTCAAAGCAGATAGTGGTCCCTGCTCCCAGCTGGCTCTCAATAAACAGCGTGCTCTGATGCAGGCCAAGGATTTCCTCGCAGAGAGCAAGGCCAAGGCCTGCGCCGTTCCGGCTCCGGGAACGGGATTTATCCACCATATAAAATGCCTCTGTGACTTTTTTCAGTTCGTCCTCCGGAATGCCCACGCCATAATCCTTGACCTGAAACGCATACCCGTTCTCCGTATTCCATCCGGTCACCTCTACCACATCCCCCGGGGAGGACGCCTTAAAGGCATTGTCCACCAGATTTAAGAGCACCGATTTTATCAGATTTACCTCCGCGTAAACCGTGCCCGGATCCATGAGAATGTCCAGAGTCTGCTCCGCATTTCCCGCAAACATATCCCCCAGATACTGTGCGAATACCTCCGACTGCACCGGCTGGGGATCTATCTGTTCCCGCTTTGTCACAATGATATCCAACAGACGGAATGACATATTTTCCAGGCGTTTTCCCTCTGTATAAATATAGTTGGCGGACATAAAGTGCTTTTCCTCGTCCAGCTTCCGGGAGCGCAGAAGATCTGCATACCCGATAATGGCCGTAAGAGGCGTTTTTAATTCATGGGCAAAGGCAGCGATAAAGTCTTCCCTGGCCCGCACTTCGTCCTGAAGCTCTTCGATGGTGTCCTCCAGCACATTGGCCATACTGTTAAAGTCCTGAGTCAGCTGTCCCAGCTCATCCGTACTGATCTGCTGGGCGCGATAGCCGTAATCTCCGGCCGCCATCCGCCTGGTAGCTTTCGCCAGGAGCCTGATGGGCTTTGTGAGCCAGGTACAGATAAAAAACGTGATCACGGCACAGACGAGCAACATGATCAGTGTCACCCTGCGGTATACGGAAAAGCCCATCGCCCTCTCCTCAAACACCCGGGTCACATCTTCCATGGTTTCCAGATACAGACTTCTGTCCATGGCGTTGACTGTCACCCCTGTCTGGATATAATAGCGGCCGTCCTGCTGTAAGACCTGCCAGATAATGGAATCCTCGGTGATATCCTGCAGCAGGGAGGTATCCTGAGTAAAGCCGTCGCTGGCGTACAATGTCTGCCGGTCCTCATCGGACAGCCTCACCAGTCTCTCGGAATCCCGGCCGCTGTTCTCCAGGTTTGTGCCGATCTGCTGCACCGCTGTATCCTGGAGCACATCATACCTGGTGGGAATGTTTAAGGCGGCTGTCTCAAAGGCAAACTGCAGAATGTTGCTGTCGTCCATGGCCTGATCCACTTCTCTGTCCAGCGCCGTCTGGAACACATAATTTACAAAAAAATAGCCGCTGAAGCCAAATGCCGTAGCCATAATGATGATCGTCCACAGCAGTATCTTGTATAAAAATTTCATGGCTTTACCCCTGCTAAATCTCCAACCGGTAGCCTACCTTGTACACTGCTACCAGATTGTCCTCCCAGCCCATCTTTTTGCGCAGTCTCTGCACATGGAGGTCCAGCGTCCTGCTGTCCGCAAGATACTCGTCTCCCCATACCTTTTCATACAGATTCTCCCGAAAGAGGGCAATATTTTTATTGCGGATAAACAGCACCAGAAGACCGTATTCCTTGTTGGTGAGCACCACAGGCTTTCCGCTCCTGGTAACTTTCCGGGCATCCACGTCCACCACCACATCTCCTGCGGTGAGAACGCTCTCCGTCTTGTTATACCGCCGGAGCACTACCTCCACCCGGGCCACCAGCTCTACCACATCAAAAGGTTTTACCAGATAGTCCTCTGCCCCAAGCTTCAGGCCTTTTACCCTATCTTTTACCTCATGTTTGGCCGTGATAAAGATCACGGGAATTTTCAGAGGACGTATGTATTCCATAATGTCATAGCCGTCCGCACCGGGAAGCATGATATCCAAAAGGATCAGGTCATAATTCTCTTTTTCAATAAGGTCAATGGCCTCCAGTCCGTCCTGGACCGACTTGCACTGATAGCCTGCTGCCGACAGGTTGATGTCGATCAGGTCGCAGATCGGCTTTTCATCGTCAACGATCAATACCTTTATCATTCTTCCTTTGTCCACCCCCAGTATTCCCTGATTAACGGCACCAGGCCGCTCACCGTATCTTCCTCCGTGCACTGATAGGTCTTTTCAAATTCCGTATCCTCCGTAAAACCATCTGTGCGCTGATAATAAATATTACATCTGGTATCTACCTTCAGTTCTCCCTCAGGCCCGGCATAGCTGTACCGCCCCAGCACCAGAATGTCTTTCATGCCGTCTCCGTCCAGATCCTCCCTGCAGGTCATACCTTTCAGCGCATACAGATTGTCATAATCTTTCATGGGCTGAAAGCTCCATACAATATACCCCTGATCATTTACAAGATAGATCATGAACACATTGTACTCCGCTATGGACATGATTCCCGGCACTACCCACAGTCCGCCCTGCTTTTCAAAGGTTCTGTAATAATGCTGTTCCTCATAGATCTGGAATCCGTTCTTCTCCAGCTCCTCCTGCGTATCCGCGGTATAGAGTATTTCGGTGGAGCTGCCGTCCCTCACGTACGCCTCAATGAACCGGGCGCTCTTATTCATGCTGAAGCGGTTGATCTTATCGGAGATCCGCCAGTCCCGGTAGAAGCTTCCGTCCCGCTGGAAGAGCACATCTCCCACCTTATATGTCTGGCCGGCAAAGGCTCCGCTGTCATTTTGGCATTCGGTGATCAGTACGATCTCCTTGAGGCCGTCTCCGTCCAGATCCTTAAAGGAGACGGAGGCAAGGCGTTTCGTGGGTTGTTCCAGCCTTCCTTTCCACTTATAGTTCGTCTCCAGCTGATCCGTTTTAAAGAGGAGCTTTCCGTCGCCGTCCAGGATCAGTATCGCCAGGCGGTGCCAAGTGTTTTCCATAATGGGAAGAAAGGTCACCTCTTCCTCTCCAAAGGATTCCAGGACAACAGGGAAGCTCTGGTCTGTGAGGGCCGTAAAATTGTGTTCTTCTATGTCCTCTGGCTTTTCAATGGCGGCAAAATTTTCCTGATATTCCCGGTACTGCCTCACAAGCTTATCCTGTTCCTCCTGGGCGCCCGCTCTTATGGGAAAGAGCAGGAAACCGCACAGGCACGCTGCCAAAGCGGCAGGAATCCATCTTCTGTCCACAGTCTGTTCCTTTCTGAATGTAAAAGCCTATTCCGGATCTTTTCCATTGGTACGGTACCAGTATAGACCCTGTTTGCATCATTTCTGCTACATTTCGGCGGCAGAAAAATATAATGACCTCCGATTTTGCAGTTTTTCCGAACTGCAGCATACAAACGGAGGTCATTCCCTGTTTTAACGTTCATAGTATTTTAAGATCACTGCACAGGTTTTGGGAAGCTCAATGCGGATCTTGCCCGCCTTTACCTCATAATCTTTGCCTCCCAGACTATAGCCGTGCTCATCTGTCCAGAAAAGGACCTTTGCCTTGCCGTGCTTGGGTGTGCCCAGATCCCAGATATATACATTCTTTGTGATCGGATAATCGTTATTGTTCACCAGGACCGCACACTGCCCCTGACGGTGGAACCGGCCGTACGCCAGATAATTATAGTCGCCGTCCAGGAATTTAATGGAGCCCCGGCGCAGCTCATCGTTTTCCTTGCGGATACGGATAAGATCCCTGTGGAAAGAGATCAGATCCTTATCCTCATGCCCCCAGGGATACGTGCGCCTGCTGTCGGGATCCGTAAATCCGCAGACGCCGGCTTCGTCCCCGTAATAAATGGTAGGAGCGCCTCTCCATGTCATCTGCATGACCACGGCTTCGCGGAACACTGCCTTATTGATATCCTGATCCGCCATATGGGCGCCCAGCGTATTGATCCTGCCCACCTTATGGTTGGTACGGGTCAGGAACCGAGAGTGGTCATGGTTGGAAAGCTCGTTCATAGCCACGGCCCAGCTTGGCATGGAAAAACAGGTATTGCTGTGCATCATGGCGCCCCAGAAACTGTCCGCGTTGCCCAGAAGATCCTCTCTGAAATCATCGCTGTGCTTCTCCATACCAGTCAAAAACCAGGTCACAGGCTCCATGAAAGCGTCATAGTTCATCACGGTATCCCATTCATTGCCCTGCAGCCAGTCCCGTGTATTGCCGTAGTGCTCGGCCAGGATAAGCGCCTCCGGGTTCGCTTCCTTTACAGCCTTTCTGAACTCCTGCCAGAAATAATGGTTATACTCCTGGCTGTGTCCCAGGTCAGCGGCCACGTCAAGTCTCCAGCCGTCCGCATTATAGGGCGGGGATACCCACTTTTTCGCGATCCGCATCACATAATCGAACAGCTCCTGGGAAGCTTCATAATTCAGCTTCGGCAGAGTATCATGCCCCCACCAGCCGTCGTAAGAGCCGTTATAAGGCCAGCAGTCCTGCTGATGGAACTGAAAATAATTTCTGTAGGGGCTGTCGGGACTGACAAAAGCGCCCTTTTCATAACCCGGCGCATTTTCATAGATCCGCTCCCTGTCCAGCCATTTGTTAAAGGAGCCGCAGTGGTTGAACACGCCGTCTATGATGACCCGCATTCCCCTTTTATGGGCTTCCTCCACCACCTTAATGAACATCTGGTTGCTGGCTTCCAGATTGGCCTTGTTGGTCACGCGGTCTATGTATCTGGACGCCAGATTATTTTCTTTCTGCCCGTTCTGGAGCAGCTCGCCTCTGTCGCTTACGATCTTCCCAAAATGGGGATCGATATAATCATAATCCTGAATGTCGTATTTATGGTTAGAGGGGGAGACGAACAGGGGATTGAAATAGATCACTTCCACACCAAGATCCTGCAGATAATCCATTTTGTTCAATACACCCTGCAGATCGCCGCCATAGAAACGGCGCACGTCCATCTGATCCGGGAGCTGGTTCCAGTCCTCCACCCGCGTCACCGGCTCTCCGATATAGCAGTATTCATTTGTCAGCACATCATTAGAGGAATCTCCATTGCAGAACCGGTCCACGTAGATCTGATACATGACGGCGCCTTTGGCCCAGCTGGGTGTCCGAAATCCGGGAATGATCACAAAATCATTGTATTCATTCATGTTATAGGCCAGTCCCCTGGTGTCGTAATAGCCCTGCAGGTTTCCCGCACACACTTCAAAATGATAGGTGATCTTCTTATCTTCCAGTTGGATCACCTGGGCATAATAGTCAAAATGCTTATCCGACTCTACCTTGCTCATCACATATTTTTCGCCCTGGCATACCAGCACCACCCTGTCCACATTGTTCTTTGCCGTGCGGAAGCGGATAGTGACACGCTCAAAGGGCATAGGCTCCTCAGGTGTAACGTATTCTGAAGTGTAATCCGAAAACAGTGCTCTCCGATTGAAGACCGGGCGCATATTTGCAATATACTGGCACTTGTTTTCCAACTGTTTTATTTTTTCAAGATTCAGCTTTTCGTCCATGGTTCCCTCCTCATGGTCGCATTTTCTTTTGAAACGCATCATATACCGTTCTGCAATATCAATATTAATTTTACTGAATAATCGTGCATAATTCAACCCTTTTTTCTATAATCTCGCGCACTGGGCATAATAGTTCAGCCATTCCCTTGCAAGTCACGCCCGGTAATGCCGATGCTCTCTCGGCAGACACGCTTCCGCTCGGCTCCGCACGTAACGGACCCAAGGCATATAAAATATGCCTGCTCGAGAGTACCTCGCCAAGTGCCGACGTGCTCCAACGGTCTGTCGAGAGAACATCGGCATTACCGGGCTGAATACGACGGAGGGACTGAACTGTTACCACCAATCTTACGCCGATCAGATTGCCCCCATATTAGCGTATAAGGTAAAGAGGACAGTCATGGGGTGACTGTCCTCTTTAAGAGAAGGTATACTTCTTATGGGGTATAGCAAAAAACTATATAATGTATTGGGGGTTACGCATATTATATTAGCATTATCCCTGTCCTTTTTCCATTCCTAAAATTCACAAATATTACAAAAGGAGCGCTTTGTTTTTATTAAATATGCACAATTCAGGACAGTGTCCCCTGTATTACCGGCTCCGTGGGACGGGGCTGAAATAAAGCTTCAAATTCTTCCCTGCCGATCTTCTCCTTTTTCAGCAGCAGCTCCGCACAGCCGTGCAGCACCTTTTCATGCTGCAGGATCAGGTCCTTTGCCTTGGAGTAGCATTCGTCAATGATGCGTTTTACCTCCCTGTCGATCTCCCCGGAGACTGCCTCCGAATGAGGCTTTGCATGGGCCAGATCGCGCCCGATGAACACCTCGTCATCGTCATCGTCATAGCAGATCACGCCGATGTTGTCCGACATGCCGAAGCGTGTCACCATCCGTCTGGCCATCTTGGTGGCTTTCTTGATATCGCTGGACGCCCCGGTGGTAATGTCCTTAAAAATGATCTCTTCCGCGATCCGCCCCCCGAGAGAGACCATGATCTCCTGCAGCATCCGGCCCCTGGTCAGGAACATTTCGTCCTTGTCGGGCAGAGGCATGGTATAGCCGGCCGCCCCGATCCCCGTTGGAATGATGGAGACCGTATGCACAGGCCCTACATCGGGCAGCACATGGAACAGGATCGCATGGCCCGCCTCGTGGTACGCCGTGATCCGCTTCTCCTTGTCGGATACGATCCGGCTCTTCTTCTCCGCGCCGATCCCCACTTTCACGAACGCTTTCCCGATATCCTCCTGGATCAGATAAGATCGGTTGTTCTTCGCCGCGTTGATGGCGGCCTCGTTCATCAGATTCTCCAGGTCAGCGCCGGTAAATCCTGCCGTTGTCCTGGCCACCTGCTTCAGATCCACATTTTCCGCCAGAGGCTTATTTCTGGCATGCACTTTCAGAATATCCTCCCGACCTGCCACATCGGGGCTTCCTACAGTCACCTTTCTGTCAAAGCGGCCCGGACGCAGGATCGCAGGATCCAGAATGTCCACCCTGTTGGTGGCCGCCATTACAATGATTCCCTCGTTGACGCCGAAACCGTCCATCTCTACCAAAAGCTGGTTCAGGGTCTGCTCTCTCTCGTCATGGCTTCCGCCCATTCCGGTGCCACGCCGCCTTGCCACTGCATCAATCTCATCGATGAAAACAATGCAGGGAGAATTTTTCTTTGCGTCCTCGAACAGGTCTCTGACCCGGGAAGCGCCCACGCCCACGAACATTTCCACAAAATCGGAGCCGGAAATACTGAAGAACGGTACATTTGCCTCTCCGGCCACCGCTTTGGCCAGCAGAGTCTTACCTGTGCCGGGCGGGCCCTCCAGCAATACGCCCTTGGGGATCCTTGCCCCGACTTTCGTGTATTTCCCGGGCTCTTTCAGAAAATCTACAATTTCCGCCAGCTCCTCTTTCTCCTCTTTCAGACCGGCCACCTGTCCAAAGTTCATTGTCTTATCGCCCATGGTCATTCTGGCGCGGCTCTTGCCGAAATTCATCATTTTTGCGTTTCCGCCGGCCGCATTCTGGCTGTTTACCATCATAAATAAAAATACGCCCACCGCCAGTACGATCAGCATAGGCAGCATCGTAGTCAGGAACCATCCCTCTCTCGGCACATCGTAGATCATGGGATCAAATCCGTAAGAGCGCACCAGCTCCTCCGCTTCCGAAGTATCCGTCACATAGAGCCGTTTCTCCGTACCGTTTGTCAGTCTGATCTCCAGATAACCGGTAGGCGTCTCCCGGTTGGGAGTCAGTTCAATGGCCGATACTTTCCCGGCTTCCATATCCTGAATCAACTCCGCCCGGGTATAATCCTCCATCTCGCTCTGCCGGGACGCCATGTTCACAGCCCCTACCACGATCAAAAGCACAATGATAAAGATAAAATATGAGACAAATCCTCTGTTGCCCTGTTTCAATTTACCGCAAGCCTCCTAATCGTCAAACTCCACAACTCCTATGTAGGGCAGATTCCGATATTTCTGGTCATAATCCAGTCCATACCCCACCACAAACTCATCAGGAATGCAGAATCCCGTATAATCCACGTGAACGTCCACTACCCGGCGCTCAGGCTTATCCAGCAGAGTACAGAGGCGCAGAGATCTGGGCCCTCTGTCCCGCAGCATTTCCATAAGGTAATTCAAGGTCCGGCCGCTGTCCACGATATCCTCCACCACGATCACGTCCTTATCCTTCAGGGATTCATCCAGATCCTTTACGATCTTGACAACGCCGCTGGATTTCGTATCGCCCCCATAGCTGGAAACCGACATGAAGTCCAAAGACACAGGCACCGTGATCCGCTTTGCCAGCTCGCACATAAAAAAGCTGCCGCCTTTCAGTACGCAGACCAGATGCACCTGCCTGCCCGCGTAATCCCGGCTGATCGCCTCCCCGATCTCCTTGATCCGCGTGTCAACCTTCTCCTCCGGCAAAAGTACCCTGATGTGTTCCGCCATCCTCTTCCTCCGTTCCGCCGCCGAAGCGGCCTCCTGATAATTTTACCTGCAAAATGCGTTTTGTATTCTTTGATACCTTATAAAATTCGCTGATCCTGTATCCGGCAAGCCAGAGCACATGCGCTCCGTCCGCCAGAAGCAGCATCCCGTCCCGGTCGTCCCGGGGGATCTTCTCCGTGATCATGTATTCCTTTAATGACTTATGCCGGATCTCTCCCTCTCCGTCCGCAATGGTAAGATAATCCCCCTTGCGCCTTGTGCGGAATGCCAGCGATTCTTTTATTTTATCACAGTCAAACCATTTCGTATACAGATTCCCCGGAATTTTCTGCCCGGTTTTTACAAAAAATACGGAGATTTCCGCCCTTTCCCCGTTTTCCAGATCGATTTTGCAGGATCCGGCGTCCCCCTCCGGCAATCGCTCTACAGTCCGGCAGAAAGGCCGGAAAGAGGCAGGGGCTTCCTCCCCTCTCTCCAACGCCACCCGCTCATATTTCCGCACGGCTCTGATCCCAAAAGGCAGACAGACGCGGGATCCTCCATCTATTTCAAACAGATGCAGCACCGCCTCCACATGAACCGACGATATATCTCTGCCCTCCGGGGCAAGCTGCTGGATCAGTTCAAGGATCAGGCGTTTTTTTAATATTATGTGAAGTCCGGCGAAAGGCTGTACGGATATATACAGCCGGCGCTCATCACCCGGGGGCTGCACCACGCACCGGGCTTTTGCCTCCCCAGTCTGTTCCCGGAGGAACTCCTCCGCCTCCGTCAGCAGATCCGCCGTTCTGCACATATGAGCTACCGCTTTCGGAGATATCTCCCGCTGGGCATAGGAAAGAATGTGATGGCGGATACGGTTTCTGGTATAATCGTCCTCCAGGTTAGTGCTGTCCGTCCGGTAGGAGATCTGTCTCTTTGCAAGATATCTCTCAATCTCCCGGCGCTCCAGACACAAAAGGGGTCTGACGATTTCCTGCCGCAGGGGCTGTATTCCGCAAAGCCCCCGAATTCCTGTCCCTCTGAACAGATGAAAGAGCATTGTCTCGGCCCTGTCGTTTCCGCTGTGGGCAACGGCGATACGATCAGCGCCGAATTCCTGCGCCGCCTCCTGAAACGCCTGATAGCGCAGCTTTCTTCCCGCCTCCTCCAGGGAACATTTCTTCCGGCGGGCATACTCCCTTACCGGTACCTTTTTCAGAAAAAAGGGCACCTGCTCCCGCCTGCACAATTCTCTTACGAACTCCCCGTCTTCTCCGGCCTCTTTCCGGATCCCGTGATCTACATGCACTGCCGCAAGCTCAAAAGGAACCTTTTTTTGATATTCCAGCAGCATAAACAAGAGGCAGACAGAATCTGCCCCTCCGGAAACCCCCGCCATGATTTTTTGGCCGGGGGCTGCCATCTGATACTTTTCTATATAAGAAAAAACTTTTGCTTCCGTGTTTTTGACAGTATTCATATGAAGAATGTAGCGTATTTTTTAAAAAAAGTCAAATTTTCTCAGCTGAACGTTTGTTGCACTACTGCTGCCAGACCCCGATTACGCCTACCGTCATGTCGTCCCGCACATGTCCTCGTCCCGCGCAGATAGCCATACGGAGGAGCCTTTCCGCCAGTTCCCCGGGATTCTGCCCCCGAATTCCCTCCAGTACCCGCCGCATGCCCTCTTCGTGTTCCTCCGAAAAAGCCTCCACCACACCGTCAGTCACCATGACCAGCATGTCCCCGTCCTGCAGCCGCCGGCTGACGGGCTGCAGCTCTGTCTTTTGAAATATGCCTAACGGCAGGGCCCCCTGGGAAAGGATTTCCACATGGTCGTCCCTTTTTAAGAATGTGACGGCGCCTCCGGCTTTCCACAGACGGCAGCTCCCCTGATAGAGGTCCAGGTCGCAGATATCCAGCGTGGGGTGGTTTCCGTCGTCACCCAATGCATACAGCGCGGTATTTACCATATTGACCGCCGCATCTACCTCGTAACCGGCTTCCAGCAGCTTTTCCGTCAGATCCAGCACCCGGCCGCTTTCCTTGCCCGCCTGCTCTCCGGAACCGGTCCCGTCCGAGAGCATGACGGTAAGTCTGCCCTTTTCCGATTCCGTCACCGCATAGTTATCCCCTGAAACGCATTCCCCCTCCTTTGTGACTCTGGAAAAGCCTGTAAGCGCCAGATAGGACGCCTCTTCCTCCAGCACATAGCTGTGAGGATCCTTTTCGATCACACAGGGGCTGCTGACGGACAGCTGCAGCCGCCGGTTCAAGATTACGGAAATCATGTCCGCCGCTTCTTCCGCCGATATGCCGGAGCGCTGTTTTTCCGTGCGCATCGTCAGCACGATCGTCTCTCTGCCGTCCTCCCGCGGTACGTAACAGGGATTTTCCACGAGGATCCCCTCCTCTTTCATGGCCTGGACCAACTGCCGCTTTTTCCGCTCCTCCAGGGGCCTGTAGCACATTACCTCACAGGCCACTGATCTCATGATCCTGGCCATTTCATTCAGATGTCCCCTGATGATCTGGCGGTTCTCCCAAAGTCTTCTTTCCGCCAGCAGGGACTGCCTGTCCTCGTCCGGTATCTCCTGAAAACAGAATTCTCCGTCATAGCTTTTTGCCAATTCATAAAAAGTATCCGCATAATTCAAAAGCTTTTTTCTGCACAGGTCGGATACCTGTGCCGTCTGCAGCGTGGCAGCCTCCTTTTCTCTTGATAATCGTCCCCGCAGCCTGCCCTTTTCCGCTAATTCTGATCCCGCAGCCATTGCCTGTCCTCCTTGCATTTATGTCAAGCTAAGATTATAGGCAGTCGGAACCGCTTATTTTGTCAAAACCGGGAAAGCCCTCCTTAAAGTTTTGCGACAAAAAAAGCAGGAGCGCATCTCTCCTGCCTCTGAATCTTCCGAAAAACGTTCTTAGATCCCTAATTCTCTTCCTTAAACAGAACCTCACCCGGGTATACCAGCCCCAGCACTTCCCTGGCGATCTTTTCTATGTAGCCCTTGGTCTGGACCTCCTTGGAAAAGTCCTCGATCTCCTGAGCGCGCTCCTCTTCCGCCTGGATCTGTCCGGCCAGCGCCTGCTCTTCCTGTGTCTTTGCGGCTATTTTCTGCCTTAGGTCTACACTCTTGACAGCCACTACGATCATGATCATCACAACGACCAGCGTCACCAGGAACATACTGAAACGATTCTGGTGCCTGCGCCTGTAAGCCGCTTTTCTCCTTGTCCCCGCCATAGGCTCTCCTCTCTTCGGATCTTACTATGCCTTTAAGTTCATTTTAAGCACTTTCAGGAAATACGTCAACTTGTTTTTCATATGCCGCCTTGCCCGTCCCAGCGCTCTGCGTGTACTGCGGCCGGCCCTCCCCGCTGCGCGCCCCGTCTTGCGGAACACAGACAGAAATGGCCTGCAGAGGATATGAATGACCTTTCCCACGATTCCCAGCAGGCGGTTCAGTCCAAGGGACATATATTTCACAAACGGCGGGCTTACCAGCTTTTTGTACAGGAGCATTCCGGCAAGCGCGCCCAGCACCGCAAACCACCGCAGAGTGCCGTTGCTCTCCCGGTACATCAACAGAAAGACTTCCCCGCCGCAGTAAATCCAGAAAAGAAGATCCTCCGCCGACACAAAAAATCCGTTGTGAGGCGCCACCCGCCGGAAGATGCGCAGCAGATCATAGACAAAAGTAATAAAAATACCCATCAGCAGGGCGTGAAAAAGGAACAGATTCTCACTTGCCATGGGCATTACCGGAACAGCTTTGTCAGAAGCGATTCATTTTTGCGGCCGCCTGAGACA
>CANRMK010000021.1 GCA_947631715.1 uncultured Acetatifactor sp. | reverse complement strand
GGCGGTACAGGGCTTGGTCTTGCCATCAGCAGCCGCCTGGTCCAGATGATGGGCGGCAGCCTCCGGTTGAGCAGCGAACCGGGCCACGGCAGCAATTTCTACTTTACAATCACGCTCCCCATGGATACGGATACAAAGCAAACTCGGCCGGACGCTCAGCCTGAGCCCGCCCTGCATGCCGTTTCTTCCGCAGAGGGACTGCATATCCTGCTGGTGGAGGACAACGACCTGAATATTGAAATTGCGCAGACCATATTAGAGACGGAGGGCGCCATCGTTGACCTGGCACACAACGGCCAGGAGGCGGTAGACATTTTCCTCGCAAGCGCCCCCGGTCTCTATGACCTGATCCTGATGGACATTCAGATGCCCATTATGGACGGTCTGGAGGCCACCCGTATCATCCGGCGCTCCGGGCATCCCAATGCCGCCGGAATCCCGATCATCGCCATGACGGCCAACGCTTTCGATGAGGATATGAAAAAATCAGTGGAGAGCGGCATGAACGGCCATCTCTCCAAACCCATTGAGATTGATAAATTCTTTCAGACTATTTCAAAGTTCGTGAAGAAAGCCTCCGACTAAAGATACCGCAATCCTCAGGCGCGGGACCTTAGGCGCGGGCCCGCGCCCACACTGCCGGGCAATCCGATGACTGCTGCCCGGTGGCGATTCCATTGTAAAATACCTTAGAACGGATTATCACTTGCGCCGTAGCCGAAGCTGACCACGGCGCTCTCCCCATATTCTTGCAGCGCTTTCTCATAGTCTTTCTCGGAGATGGCTTTTGTCTCTCCGGCCTCTGTCAGCTGATAGGAACTGTCTTCGTCCCCGCTGAAGACCTCTTCATACAGGGAGACCGTCCACTGCTTTCCCTTTTCGTCAAACCGGTAAATATTCAGGCTATGGCCTGACGCGGTATAGACGCATTTGTCCCCACAGCAAACCGGGTAGGCCGTTCCCATGCTTTCGATATCGATGGAATAGACCTCTCCGTGCAAAGAATAGTACAGAGTACAGTACGCCGCCGCATTATGTCCGTTCCCGTCGTCATAGGTCAGATTTGTGGTAAACAGTACATCGTTTTTCTCTCCGATGTCTCTCAGGGAATACTGCTCCTCGTCCTCAAGCCCCGCAATAAGCCCGCCGTACAATGTCTCGTTGTCCGTTCCGTTATTCTTCCCGCACCCGGCAGACAGCAGAGCGCATGCCGCCATCAGCAGGAAAATCCTGTTATGCTTTTTCATCTTCTCTCATTCCTTTCCGGTTTTTATATCATTGTTTTTTTATCATTGTTTTTTTATCATCGTTTTTTACCGCCGCATCTTTCAGGGCGCCGTAATGCTGTTTATTTTTTCTTTCTGCTCATCACAGCATAGCACAGGCATAAGACCGCGCCCACTGCCCCTGCCAGAAACGCCGGAAGCAATAGCGCCTCATAATTGAAAGGCGGCGCCTGAAACTCTCCCACTGCCATATACCTGTATAAGATGTAGATCAGGTTCTCAGTAGTGGTTTCCAGCATTTTCTCAAACACTGCAATGAGAATGCCGATTGCCAGAAATACAAGGCCTCCGCAGAGCAGCAGATTCATCCGTCTGCTATGCGCATTGATACGCATCATATCCGCCAACGTAATCTGTGTCTTTTCTTCTTCCATATGCCTTTCCTCCTCCAGCAATAGTTCATCCAAAGAGGTGTGGAACAGGAAAGAAAGCCTGACAACACTCTCCACATCCGGCATACTGGTTCCATTTTCCCACTTAGACAGGGTCTGTCTGGCAACATTTAACTTCTCCGCCAGCTGTTCCTGAGTCATGCCCGACAGCTTCCGCAGATGGCAGATCTTCTCTCCCAATTCCAAAGGACTCCTCCTTATTTCCCGCCCTGTTTCCGGGCGCATCGGTACCGTGCCTTTATTTTATTTCATTCCGTCAGAAAAAGTAAAGCAACATCGGCTTCCATTTCCGCCATGAAGCCTTACGATCATCGTCCTTACAGGCAGACGTGGCATTTGATCTATGCTCCGGTCGGCGCTCAACGTGTTCCGCCGATGCACTGTTCCCTTGCGGCAGTTGCCAAATGAACGTGCCACGTCCGCTTGGCTCATTGCCTGCAGGCATAAAAAAGACGGCCCCCAATAGAGGTCCGCCCTGAAATAACGAAAGTTTATATGTGATCAATTTTTTGTTTGCTGTAAATCTATGCCGATTTATGACAGGTGTGTCTGGATTTCCCCTGCGCTTTTGACGGCAGATGTGTCGGAATTATGTCCTACATTTTTACCCATACGAGCGGACTGTACCGCAGGATGTCTCAATGTTCTTCTATTATGCTCCAAATAACTCCCTGCAGAGATTTGCGCAGTCCTCTGCCATTTGCAGCATATCTTCTTCCGGAACCATTTCGCACAGGTCGTACGCCAGTGGATTTTCTGCAAAATCAGTCAGCGCTTTCTTCATGGCCGCATTTTCTTCCGGTGTAGATAAAATGCAGACCATAGGGCCCTCTTCATCGTCCAGCAGCTGCGCCAGTGATATGCCATCATTCACTTTGCACTCCAGCATCAGCGCCGCCAAGTCTGTAACAAGGTCAATCGCATAATAAAATGAATATTCCCTGCCTTGCGGATCGACGTAGCCCAGCTCCTGCTCTGTCTTGCGGAAATCCCAGTTCAGTTTGTCCAGGCCCGTATCCGCAAATATCTCGTCCAAAGAAATTTCCGTTTTCTGCTTGTCTGCTAAATATTCCAACAGTGTCAGGCTGTCATCTGTTCCGCCGATGTAATTGCCCCAATATTTTTCAATATACATTTTTACACTCCATTGCGTGCTTAATACCCATACCGATCGCCGAGTTGATTATACCATTGCCGGGCCATATTTACAACTAAAACTGAAGTTTTGATTGTTATATCATCGGAACTGCGTTATAATAAAAAGCAACTATAAAATTTATTTTGAAAGGCTATATATGAGAATCCGGCCGTATATTCCAAGCAAAGATTACGAATATGTATCAAAATGGGTCGATACCGAAAGGACCCACGCCTTTTGGTGTGCAGGCCTTATCCCATACCCTCTCACTCCAGAATCCTTTCATGATTTCTTGGCGAAAAATGCCGCCGATCGGGCAGACAGCGCTTATGTAGCGACAGAAGATAACGGACAACCGGCAGGCTTTTTCTGCTATTCTGTCAATACGGAAGATAACATGGGATTTCTCAAGCTGATAATCGTTGACCGAGAAAAGCGCGGAAAGGGTTATGGAAAAGAAATGCTGCGTCTGGCGCTCCAGTATGCTTTCCATATAACCAAAGCGTCGGCGGTTCAACTGAATGTTTTCCGGGAAAACGCTTTGGCAGAACAATGTTATGAAAAAGCCGGTTTTGTTGAGAGGAATACTACAGTAAATGCATTTGCATACAAAGATGAACTGTGGAGCAGATGCAATATGATCGCTTTCAGGCAATCATAAAAAACCGCCGACGGTCTTATCTATCTTGTCTATCTTGTCTATCTTATTTATCAGTTTTTCAATCAGCGCATTGACCCGTTTCGGGGCGTCCGTGTTGGAATTATGCCCTGCGTTTTTGATCCATGCGATCGGTATTCCTGCTTTCCTGTGCCACGCTTTATTGTATCTGATGCAGGAACCGGCATGGTCCTTTTCACCACAGATCAGCAGTGCCGGACACTTGATCTCATAGGGGAGATCTCTCTCTATCGCTTCCGCCAGAATCCTGAATCCATGCCCTGCAAGACTCGCATATCTCCTTTTGTCCCCGTCATAGACCATCATCATGCTTCGCATCAGAGCCCGCCCATAGCGAGAAACGGCAACACCGTTTGTCCCCTGCTTCAAAAGCCATTTCCATGGATAATACCGATAAACCGGCTCCATGCGTTTCAAAAGCCAAAGCTCTGCTGCAGTGATATAATCTCTTTGCAGAGAGGCGGAGTCAATGGAGACAAATCCCCGCAGCTTTTCGGGAAACAACTGCGCATACATCTGTCCCACATAACCGCCCATAGACTGCCCTGCAATGACAATGTCGTGCATGTCCTCCCGTATCAGGATCTCGTTCAGCCATCTTGCCTTGTCTTCCATGGAAAAAGTCATGGCAAATGGCCACGACGCAGCATGTCCCGGCGCGTCCCAGACAAAAACAGGACATTTCTTTTCAAAATATGCAATCTGCCTCTCAAATAATCTGTGATCTGCGGTCAGTCCCGGCAGAAACACAAGGGAAACGCCCAGAGTATCTGCCTCTTTTTCTATCCAGTAATGAATCGCGCCGCAAGGCGTTTCATAAGTTTTTTCTGTCATTCTCCAGTTTGCCTCGATCCACGAGGCGCCTCCTTATGTCTTAGTTGATATACTAAATGGAAAGGCCCATATGGCAATAATTTATTATGTTGAAAGTAATGTCTAATAGACATATATATGTGAATGGGATCGTTAATAATGATCGCAGAAATGAACAAGAAGAGCGGCCATTATCTCCCATTGATTTTCTTAAAGTAATCGATCAGGATATTTTTCACATGATAATATCTTCGCGCATAGGAGTTGTCTACACGGATCAGTTCAAAGTGATGTTCCTGACATATCTGGTTTTTCTTTTGATCCCTTTTGCTCACGATCTCATCTTCCTGATGTTCCTTTCCGTCCAGTTCAATGGCCAGAATAGGAATATCCTGTTTGGCATAATTTTTCTGATATACTACAAAATCGAACTGCCCCCGATAGAAAAAATCCTCATGGGAAAAGTTTTCGCCAAATACCTGTTTTACCGGTACTTCCTTTTTTACAGAGCATCTGCCCTCTCCGTTTAAAATATTATCCAGAGCATGATTCAGATTTTCCAGGAATGCCTCCTCAGTCTGAGTGCTGTAAGGCTTGACACCCAGCGCCCTTGAATTTGTATTTCTTGGCGTGATCGTGCTCTTTCCATTTGTATTTACATAATTAACCAGTTCAAACAGATCATCTCTCTCCTCCGGGTGCAGATCATGCAGCCTGTTGATATTCTCCCCGTCTCCCACGATGATCAGCTGTTCTCTGGCGCGTGATACCGCGACATTGATCAGTTCCTTGTTATTTTTCAGCCACTCATAGCTTTTTTCTCCGGTCTGCTCCGTCACCGCCAGCGAAAAGAGTACTACATCCTTTTCATCCCCCTGAAACGCGTGCACTGTACCGCATGTCACATTGGCAATTCCCCTCGCCCTCAATGTCTCCTGAATACAGTCCCTCTGATTTGCAAAAGGAGTAATGACCCCTATCGTCTTCTCCCTGTTTTCTGCGGCATAACGGGCAATCGCCTCTGCCTCCTCAGTCGAAGCATTGCGCACGGAGGCAGAACTGCGGGGAACATTCATAAACACCAGCGGAAAATCCGAATGGACTGAACTGTCAATCTTTAACTTACTGTGATAATATTTCTTGTTGCTGAACTGGATAATCTGTGCATGGCATCTATAGTGATGGCTTAAAAGCGTCTCGTAGCTGACCGCATCGCACGCCAGATAAGTCTTATAAATGGAATTCTTAATATAATCATACTCTTCCGTCACATTATACATTTTTCTAAGGATTTCATTGGTGCGGGGATTCAGGGTGATCACCGGATTCAGCTGCTGCGGATCTCCAACCAGCATCAGGTTATTTCCCCTTATAATAGGCACCAGTGACACTGCCGTATTACACTGGCTTGCCTCGTCCATGATCACCATGTCAAAATACCGTGCCGGTCTTCCTATCTTATGGGCGGAAATACAAGTAGTGACAACAATAGGAAAAATTCTCAGGAACTGTCCTACATTTTCTTCCTCCGAAAGATATTTTTCAAAGGTCTCTACCCTGTTCTCCTCATCGGAAAAAATAATATTTTTCAGCTTTTCATTTTTTGGTTCATCCAGCCGTCTGATACAGCGCGCCGACGCATAATACATATAGTTCAGCAGGTATTTGTCATCTTGTGGAAGCAGCTCCAGCGCCCTTTCCAGAGAAATACCTTTTAATTCATTCTGCCGTCTGTCTACATTCTCCATCTGGCGCCCGAAAAGATCCGCATAAAACGCCAAATGCCGCTGCTGGGTATCCGCTATCTCTTTGATCGCCGCTTTTTTCTCCTGTAATTCCAGCAGCTCTTCATACTGTTTCAAAAGCTGCGAAAGCTCATCCAGCTTCTGTGTTTCCAGCCTTTTGTTCCGCTGCAGATTCTGTTCCTTAATTGGAATCTTCTTTGTCTCATTATAAATATGGCGCATGTACTCCAGGGCCTGTTCCACTTTTTCCTGGTTTCCCAAGCGGACCACAGGAAAGGGAATCCTCCAGCCATACGCAGTCTTCATATTACAGAGTTTTTCAAACACACTGTCAATGGGATGATTGTTGTAAGATGCAAACAACACCGTCCGTTCATTAAAAAAGGCGGTGGTGATCGTATTCAGAATCGTGTTGGTCTTCCCCGTGCCGGGAGGCCCCTGCACATATGCCAGCGGGTATTTCATTGCGTTGTTGATGGCCAAAAGCTGATCCATATTGATCTGTCTGTTGACAATGGCAAAGGGATAGGTCTTCTTTCGGACAGGGCGGCTCAGCATCTCACCAAAGAAAGCACTGATCGGGGCAGGGACGAAATCTCTTCCCGCTTCATACATCTTTACAATAGCATCGTATTCCGACTGCAGATCTATCTTAACATCTCTGCCCAGGGCAATGACATAGGGCATGTCATCCACTCCCTTGATCCATGGGCTATTTTGCGTGATTCTGTCCTTGATCAATTCCTGGTTCTGTTCAAAGTGCTCCAACAGTCCATAGTCCTCCACATTCAGGAATTGACGAATACTCTGCTTCTGTTCCAGAACTTGATATTCATAACAGATGGTTATTTCCTCATCCGGGCGCAGGCATCTATTCTTTATATCGAACAAAAGCCTCCTGTATGCCAATACATACAGGCCTTTCTGCTTCGGCAGATGCACGCTCATAACATTTAGAGCAAGCTCTATATTTTTCAATTTCCTTTTAGGGGAAATGCCTGCGGAAAATTGCCTGATCAGCGCGCCGAACTGTTCCTCTGTGAGAGGATATTGCCCCAGTATGGATTTCCCCTCCGCCAGCTTGTCACCATCAAACAACCGCAAAAGACTATAATCGTGATAATAAGGCACTGTATCCAGCCGATTGCATGCCGCCAGATAGTTGAGGATCTTCAGATTTGCGACATTTCCAAACAATCCCTCATATTTTTCCGGATAGATCTTGATGTCTTCGATCAAATTTTCATTTTTCTTTTGGTAGGATCCCTCAATGACCGTTGCGGAAAGAATAGAGTCAAAATCCAATTTCAACTCTTTCAGGGACATCTGAACAATGTGCAGACCATCTACAGACAATTTCCTTTTGAGCGCATCCAAATCGCGGATTCCGATCCAGAATTTTGTCCGTTCTCTGCCTTGATTGTGATATTCTATCTGCAGCCACTTTCCCTCATGAATGGCCCTGAAAACAGCTTTTGATATCTCATTCATGTCTGAGTTTTCTCTCCCTTGTACCCAAAGGCAGGACAATCCCACATCTTAATGAATTCTTCCACAGCATTTTTTGTATTTTTTCCCAGACCCGCATGGACAGGGATCGTTTCTGCCTATTTTAGGTGTTTCCCTGACATAGGGCAGGGAAACCGGCGAAAGCCACCTGTCCATGAAAAGATCATCGTCTTCCTCCGGCTCATCCGTCACCTCAATACCCGCCTCCAGCATTTCCTGAAGTGCCTCAGCCCCATTTTTCCCGCGAGGCGAACTTGCTCTGAGCCGACGGATCAAAGAATCCGCTTTCTGAAACAGGCCGCCGACTATATTGGCTTTGGCCAAAAGATAAAGGAACTCCTCTGAATGAATCTCCTCCTTTTGCAGATACGCCTCCAGTCGTTTTATATCCCGCTCACTCGCAAAATTCACAGCCTGAAACATTGCCTCCTGAATGATAGGGTCAAACTCATACATATGGCATTCTTTTACATGAACAGGCTTCTTTTTCTCCTCAACCATGTCGATATCCCATGCCGAGATTCCTTTTTCCTTTGCGTACTGCTGGCGGCTTCTTCCTTTCAGCATCGGCAGTTCCAGTTCCAACAGCAGGCCGGCCACGGCGAACCACAGTTCGCCGAGATCAGAAAGTTCCGGCTCCACAGGCAATATATGAAGCATACTCTCTAATACAAAGGGCAGCGAATGTCCCTCCACGATTTTTGGGAAAATAAACTCGATAATATCGTCTACTACTTTAGCCGAAATTCCAAGTCGATATAGCAGAATGTCGCACAGTTCTTCTACCCAATCGTTTCTCATTGTAAGGTTATTGGCCTTTTCACGCAATTCGTTTTTAGAAAAATGAACATACTCCAAGTCTTCCGAATAGTGCAGCATCCTTCCCATAATGTAATCGGCATCCAACTGTAACACAGCCGCATACGCCTTACCGGAATCTGCCCGGTAAAGGGTCTGCAGCAGATTGTTGAATCTCCCATGCCAGTATATGTAACGGCAGAAAGTCTCAGGCGTGACCACCGTATGGTAGACTCTCTGCAAAATATCCCTCAAGCTGTCAAAATCGATCAGGCCATACACAAGGACAAGTGTTTTGAGTCTTTTCGAAAACAGCCCCATTTCCTGATAGGTTTGTTTCCGGAGAGCGGCAGGCAGAGAACACAGCACGGGAGAAATATCCGTGGCAAACGAGAGAGTTGCCCTGGTTTTCCCTTTCCTCTTTTCTACCTGTATATCCGCCAGCCCAATGCCAAAAGCCTTGGTGAGCGTGTCGTCCTCCGGCAGCTTCTCCAGCCTGCCTTTCGGCAGACCTGCCAGACGCAGATATTCCCTGAATTCCTCTTCATGCAAGACATACAGCACATATTCCGGATGATCATATAGTTCCTGCGCGATCGCACATGTCATCTGTGTCTTGTTCCAGCTGTCCAGATACGGAATCTGAAGATATTTGCAATAGTCCTTAGCCTCCTGCAGGCTCAGAGCACACAACAGTTCCGCGCAGCTTTTGGTACCGGAGACAATCTCCAGAACATGATTCGGCTCTTCCATATCCTCTTGTTTCAGAAACGGAAGGATCATCTGAGAATAGCCATCGTCTCCGCTGTTTTTACTTTGAGTTTTTTCTTCTCCGGCTTTTTCATCTTCGGTTTTTCCGTCTTTTGCATCCTCTCCTTCTTCCGCCTGCTGAAGACATTCCTCGCAGAAATGAATCCAACTCTCTATTTTGTGCGCCATGGGAGATGGTTCGCGTTTATAAGAAGATGCGTGGGATGCTGAATCCAGGCGGTCAAGAAAATCCAGGAACAAATCATCCAGCATTTTTTTCTCATCATCCGAGAGACATGTGGACTCGGTTCCTGCATCAAGATCCTCATGCATCGTGAAGATAAGTTTTCTCAGTTTTTCTGTTACCGCCTGCACATCAAGAAACCGACGGGCTCCTCCGTCCCCATCATTTGCCCAGACGCCTCCTGTATCCTCCTCAAAATCATCCCCTTTGACCTTAAGCAGCGCTGCATACCTCTCCTTATAGCTTTCGTCGATTTTTTCGAAGATGATCTTATGTCTCCAATCATCCCCGAAATCGTAAGTGTAGCGGATCCATTTAAAACCCGGGAAGAAACGATCAACAAGTGTCGTTTTTTCCGAATAATGCACATCCCAAAGGCTAAAGGTTTCTTCCTCATCAATATAAATATTTTCCGACGGAATGCTGAAGTTGTGCAAATGGCAGTCTTCCCAGCCAAAAAGACATTGAATCACAAGATGCAGTTCGTAAAAGCTGATCCTCTCTGGTATGACCACACGACGCCACACGGGAGGATGGGTATCCTCCAGCACAATTTTTAATACGTATCCTGCCACTTTTATCCGATCCTTTCCTTACGAATTCATCCTGTTTTCCATCTCATTCAATTACTTTATTTCGCCTGTCTTCTCAGTTTATTACTAATAAAATGTCAGCACCTACATTATACAAAATATTCCTAGGCAAATCAATCACAAGATAGTTTCATCTCATTTTTTGTTGAGCAGTTATTCATTATCAGGCTTACAAAATCTGTCTGACCTTATGATAGATTTTGAGTCCTTTCTCTCTTCCAAATTGTTTTACAGAATCCAAATAAAGGATCTTGCGAGGTTTGGGAGATTCTACCATGCTTATGATTTGTTCGATCAGGCAGGCATATTCCGTATCACCAAAGTTGTCCTCTAGTTTTCTGCGAAGTCTTTGATGCTCGATATACCGTTGATATTCATCTTCCAGTGATATTTCCTGTCTCCCCCTGGAGATCTGTCTCTGTCTGCAGCTGCTTTCTCCGGAGGCAGCGATACATTGTTCTATGTCCGGACGCAGAATAATGTCCCGCGATACAGGCGTGCAATTCTTCCAGTAATCCCTGACTGCCCTAAATCCGGCATCATTGCTCACAATTGCAATCTTGTCTGTATAACCGCTGCCATATAATTCTCCGATGCGTGATGCGATATAAAAGTCCAGTGCATTCTTTCCTTCCTTCTGCAGCTTACAGATATGAAACCCGCATCCCGCTTCCTGTATCCGGCAAAACCATCTGCGTTCAATCTTCATACAGGCCTGACTGTAAAAGATAGTCACCACATCCTCCGGCAAAAGATAGTCCGCTCCCTGCAAGCCGCGGCTTCTTGTATTCTCAAAATCCACCATAAAATGTATCTGTCCGGCCATAAAAATCTCCCTCGAACAATCTCTGATAAGATCATTCTAAGGGAGCAGCCGCCGTCAGTCATTGAATCTATAATACAATCGACGCAGAATCCGCATTCTGCGCCCGGAGAATTGTTTCGTGATTCTCTCTAAAGTCGCTGTAGGATATTTGTTTCTAAAGTTTGATGTAATATTATGATGTAACATTACATCCCTATGCATACCTTGCCATAAATTTTTCATAATAAGCCACATAACGTCTGATTGCAGAACACCTGTAAAAACAAAACCATTCTTTCCTGTTTCCGCACACCAGCGCATCAATCGGTACGCGGAACAGTGCGCTCAGTGCATACAGGTTATCCAACGATGGGAGGCTCCTGCCCTCAAACCAATGGTAAATGCTCTGTGACGCAGAAAACCCAAGATATCCCTGGATGTCTTTCACTGTCAGGTTCTGTGACTGCATGATCTTTTTAATGTTCTGGCCCGTTCGATATATGTCGATCTGAGGAAAATCTGCCTGCATACAGCTCACTCCTTTTTATGTGCCCAATTTGAAACCTTTCGTTCCTATTTTACAACTTCCTATTAAAAGTGAAAATATTTTTTTCTCATTTTCACATTTGCCATAACGCTCAGATATCTTTTCAACCGCAAACGGGCAATGTTCTGCGTGACATTTTTGCTGACAAAATCCCATTCTCCTTTTGCATATTTGATCACTTTCCCTTCTTCTTTATTCTCTTCATAGAGAATTTGCAGCAAACCCAGGGCAGCTCTGTATTCTTTCTTTTCTGAATTTTGTATGAAATCATAAAACATTGTCTTAAACGGATAAATACGCTTATAGTAATCACATATTTCATCCAAAAGAACTATAAAGTCCCGTATGAAATCAGCACCTTTAAATTGATCCCCGCAGCCTGCATCCGGTAAATCCATCAGCCTGCGATGTCTGTCGGAGAGTTCCGTAAGCCATGTGTTCATCTCATCTGAGATAACGACTTCATCCGTGCCGTCCCACCAGAAGATCCGATCATCATCTGACAAATAGTAATTACCCTTACCTATTAATTCCTTCGGTGTATCATAAAACGTGAACCAATTGTCCTGCCGGAGAAATGCAGCGGTCCTTATCTTTGGAATGATGCTTGTTCTCCGCTCCCGCCGCTGTTTCTGCAGTTTTTTAGAAGCATACTGTTTCATCCGTTCATCATGATATACTTTATCTTTCCATTCCTTCCACAATTCCCAAAACGGTTTATAATCTATTTCTGCCGCAAGATAGACAAATACCCGTGCTGGAAGAAACATCGACAATTCTGTAAGCAAAGCTAAGTTTGTATCCGTATTTTTTTCTCTCTTACTCCTGTCCATTTGCAGGAAGTATAAAAGAGATTCCAAAAAATGATCCCCGTTGATCTTCCGAAAACTTATCAAGGCTTTTTTACACCGATATACATCATCCGGATAGGAGCCCGGTATTATATGGTCAGTTTCTAAAGTCTCCGTTCCATATAGGATATATAAAAGATCTGCTAATTCTGTTCCGCCGGCAATTTCAAATTCATTTGCGATCAGGTCTCTTAACTCCTCTTTGGAAAACGAATCATCGTAATCCATTCTAGAAAATGCGATATGCTCTGCATTTTCCCAGAGACGATAACGCTTCTCCATAGAAAATTCCGTTCCAAGGATATGGTTAAGCCATCCTCCATAAAACTGCGGATCGATCATCTCCCCATTGCACTCTGTAAACCCCGGAGCCTCAATATACATTTCATACAGCATATATGCGGCAAGAATAACATCGCTAAATTCACAGCTGCCTATTTTATTGGAATAAAAAGTTAAGTTATTCGCGTCAAACCCGGCGCTCTCCCAACTGCTCTCTTCAAAATAATTATACCAGAAATTCACCTTACCTTCCTTAGATAATTCCACCGGGTTTAAAAGAATCAGTTCACGGCCAAACAGCGACACCTGCTCCAGCTGCATCATTCCGCCGTAGTTAAGAAGTTTCATCATCTGTTGTCCAAAACAGTCCTTTTTTTCTTCCGGTATATCCATTTCCCCTGTATAGCATGCGAATGTCCCCATAGATTACCTCCCTAAAATCCGAATATTTTATTTCTCTGCCTCTTATTTGTCAACAAAGATACAAGTGCACTTATCGCCATACGATCAAAGTCGTCCCTTTTCCCTTGAATGATCCACTCATCCGCCTGTTCACCTGTTAACTCCGGAAAATACTCCTGTCCCTCATCCAGAAGCTGTTCGAGGAGGATAAGCGCCTTCTGATGATCAAAATCATTTCCATGCTCTATGAATTCTGTCACAAACGCTTTATCCACATATCGGAAATAAATATCTTTCAATCGGATCATCATTTTTGCCAAAAAAGATTCTGCCAACATATCAGAAGGCACGCTGATATCATTAAACTGCTCTTTCCAGCGCTGAATACATTCTTTCATAGCCTGAGACAAGACCAGATTACGGCCATCCCAAAACTCCAGGAATTCATCTTCATTTTTTCTCTGTATAACCTTGTAAAAAAGGAGTTTACGCAGATCAGAATCAGCATCTTGCGGATCATCTTCCTGTATGATATCTGAATACTCTTTACCTCCAAAAGAATCCCATATTTCCCAGAAATTTTTTTGAATAGCCTGTGCATATGCAAGTATGAGGCGTGCGGGCAGCACATACAGGGACAGTT
>CANRMK010000020.1 GCA_947631715.1 uncultured Acetatifactor sp. | reverse complement strand
CAATGAGCAGAGTGGAAAAGGAGCGTAACTATGAATGATGTGAACTGCCAGCGGGAGATAAGCGAGGCTGTGCAGGCGGCAGAGCGGGCCCTTAAGAGTCTGCGGCAGGCCAGGGAAGCCTTGCAGAGCGCAGGCCATTGGGGGATCGCGGATCTGCTGGGAGGAGGATTGGTCACTACCTTTGTGAAGCACTCCAGGATGCAGGACGCGGAGAGCCTGATACAGCAGGCGCGAAGCGATCTGAAATGTTTACAGAAAGAACTGATGGATGTGAAGGCTGTGGAGGCTGTGGCCGGACAGCATATCGAAACAGGCGATTTTCTCTCTTTTGCGGATTACTTCTTTGACGGCCTGATCGCGGACTGGCTGATGCAGTCCAGGATCAATGAGGCGAAGGAACAGATCGATCGTGCCATCCTGAAAGTGGAGGAACTTCAAAGAAAGCTTCGCGCACAGTGATCGGGGCCATGCAGCAAGGCTTTCCGATCAGAAAAGTAAGCTGCTTAAGAGGGAGAATGTTATGATCCAAAATCCGATTCTTCGCGGGTTCTGTCCGGATCCCAGCATTATCCGGGCGGGAGAGGACTACTATATCGCAACTTCGACATTTGAGTGGTGGCCGGGGGTAAAGCTGTTCCACTCCCGGGACTTAAAGAACTGGGAACAGATCCGGTCACCTCTGCGCCGGGAAAGCCAGCTGAATCTGATCGGCGATCCCACCTCCGGCGGGGTGTGGGCACCCTGCTTAAGCTATGACGGGGAGAGGTTTTATCTGATCTTTACAGATGTGAAGACCAAGAAAGGTCGCTATTACAATACACATAACTATATGGTCTGGACGGATGACATTTGCGGAGAGTGGTCAGATCCCGTGTATCTGAACAGCATCGGTTTTGATCCCTCCCTGTTTCATGATAGTGACGGCACAAAATATTTGGTGAATATGGTGAACGGCTTTAAGGGCGTGCTGGTCCAGAGGCTGATCCGGCAGGGAGACACCTGGCGGCTGGACGGTGAACGGCGGAAAGTATACTCCGGTTCTGGGATCGGATGTACGGAGGGGCCGCACATCTATCATATCGGGAAGTGGTATTATCTGCTGACTGCGGAGGGAGGCACGGGCTATGACCACTGCGTGACCCTGGCCCGCTCTGACAGCGTCTGGGGGCCTTATGAGACCGCGCCGGACAATCCGGTCCTGACCTCTGACAGAGAGGATCCGCATGCGCTGCAGAAGTGCGGGCATGGAGATCTGGTGGAGACGGCCGCGGGGGAGTGGTATCTGGTTCACCTTTGCTCCAGGCCCCGGGAGGGAAAACGGCAGTGTCCCCTGGGGCGGGAGACAGCGATCCAGAAAGTGCGCTGGAATGAGGACGGATGGCTTCAGCTGGAACAGGGCGGAAAGTTTGCCGGTTCGTGCACTCCTGAACCGGCGGGCTGCCAAAACCGAGGTTTACAGAGTTCTCTGGGGATAGAGGATCATTTTGCCGAAAAGAAGCTGTCACCGCTGTACTCTTCGCCAAGGGCTTCCTATGAGGAGTTTACGGATCTGGCGGTCCGCCCGGGATATTTGCGGATCACGGGGCAGGAGTCTTTAAATTCTCTCCACCATGTGTCCCTTGTGGCCATCAGGCAGCAGGAGTATGAGGCGGAGGCGGAGACTGCCCTGGAATTTCAGCCCCAGGCGCCGGAGCAGCTGGCTGCGCTGGCCTATCTGTATGATGCCATGAATTTCTATCTGTTCGGAAAAACGGCAGATGAGGAGGGAAAGCCGATTCTGACTCTTGTAAAGAGCGACGGGGGCGTGGTGACGGACGAGATAGAACCCATTCTGCTTCCGGAGGGGGACAGTCTTCTGGAGCTGAAGATCGTTACGTCCAGGGACGGGGGAGAGGCTTTTTTCTTTTATCGATGCGGCGGTGGGACGTGGCGCCAGGCAGGCGGCGGATTTTCCACGGAGATCCTCACAGACGAGCACTGTCGGGGATTTACCGGAGCTCACTTCGGAATGTATGTCCATGACATGACGGGAGAGAGGCGATACGCGGATTTCAGGCATTTTTCCGTGCGATACGGGACCTGAGGGAAATCATGGAGGTTCGTATGATATATAATGTATTGGACTTTGGGGCGGCGGGAGACGGCTGCACCAATGACAGGGCGGCCATTCAGGCGGCCATAGACAAATGTGCGGCGGCGGGAGGCGGCCGTGTACTGCTTCCCGGCGGCCGGGTGTTCCGTTCCGGGACTCTGGTCCTTAAGTCTCATGTGGAGCTGCACCTGGGGATGGGAGCGCTGCTAAAGGGCAGCGACCGCATGGAGGATTATGAGATCCTGGGGGTAGAACCGGGAGCCCGGAAAGGGCTTTCGGCGCCCACCTATGAAAACTGTGAGTACAACGGGAAGCCCAGCCTGTTTTTCCTCTATGCAAAGGACTGTGAAGGTGTGGCTATAACAGGCATGGGCCGGATCGACGGAAACGAGGAGATCTTTTACGGTAAGGTGACGCCCTGGCATATCGACGGTTCCTTTTATCCGAGGGTTCCCCTGCTGTATTTGGAAAACATTCGCCATTTAAGCCTGCTTCATGTGACGTTGACGGGCAGCGCTTTCTGGACGGTCCATATGGTGGGCTGCAACGATGTGCTCATTGACGGGATCCGTATCCTGAACAACCTGCGGCTGGCCAACTGTGACGGCATTGATCCCGACCACTGTAAGAACGTGCGGATCGCCAACTGCCATATTGAGTCTGCGGACGACTGCATTGTGTTTAAGAATACCGCAGATGCAGTGTCCTATGGAGCCTGTGAGAATATTGTGGTAACGAACTGCACCCTGATGTCCACCAGCGCCGCCATTAAATTCGGCACGGAGAGTGAAGCGCCCTTTCAAAACATTTTGATCCAGAATTGCAATATCAGGAATACCAACCGGGGAATCTCCATGCAGCTAAGGGACAGCGGCTGTATGGAAAACGTGATCTTCTCTAATATCAATATCGGCACCAGGCTTTTTTCCAAAGAGCACTGGTGGGGCACCGGGGAGCCCATCGCTGTCACTGCGGTAAAGCGGAAGCAGGATACGAGGATTGGCTATATCCGCAATGTGCGGTTTCAGAATATCAACTGCTATGGGGAGAATGGTATCCTGATCTACGGAGACGAGAGCCGTAACATCAGCGGCCTGACCTTTGACGGCATTTCCCTGAAGCTGCAAAAGGAGACGGACTGGCCAAGGGATTATCACGATCTGCGGCCCGCCTGGGGAGAGGAGACCGTCACCGACGGCCTGTATGCCCTGTATGCCCGCAATGCCTCGGGTCTTACGTTCCGGGGGATCACCGTGGAGGCGGCGCCTGAACTGAAAGAGGAGATGGGGGAGACAGTCAGCATTGAAAAGTGCGATCAAGTAGTCTGGGAGGAGAAGTAAGCTATGGAAAAGAATCTGATCATTTATTTTTCCCGCAGAGGGGAAAACTTCTGCAACGGCAGCCTTAAAAAGTTAGAAAAGGGAAATACGGAAATTGTGGCCGGATTTCTCCAAAAGGCTGTGGGAGGGGATCTGTTCGAGATCGAGACCGTGAAAAATTACGCGGCGGATTACTATGCCTGCACCGATGAGGCAAAGGAAGAGCTCCGCCAGAACGCACGGCCAGAGTTAAAGCGGTATCTTGACAGTCTTGAGGAGTATGACAATATCTTTGTGTGCGGGCCCTGCTGGTGGGGCACTTATCCCATGGCAGTGTTCGCACAGCTTGAAAGGCTGGATTTTACCGGGAAAAAGGTGATGGCAGTCATGACCCATGAGGGCAGCGGCCTGGGTTCCTGCGAGCAGGATCTGAAAAGGATCTGTAAGGGCGCAGTATTCGGGAAGGGACTGGCCGTTCACGGCGCCGATGCGGCGGTATCTGAGAGCCTCGTGACCGCCTGGGCGGAAAAAGAAGCGGGCAAAGCCTTTGCTTAGAGGAACGAAAAATTTTTGACTGCGGATGCTCCAGTTATGATGCCGCCGGCTGTGCCGGCGGTTTTTTTAATAGGATAGGGGTTTTGATATTCTGTAATAGTTCAGCCTTTCCTTTGCAAGTCACGCCCGGTACTGCCGATGTTCTCCCGGCAGACACGCTTCCGCTCGGTTCCGCACGTAACGGTACTAGGCTCGAGAGTACCTCGCCAAGTGCCGACGTGCTCCAACGGTCTGCCGGAAGAACATCGACATTGCCGGGCTGAATACGGCAGAGGGACTGAACCGTTACGATATCCTGATTTGATATGGAAAAAAGTATTGACAAAAGAGGATTCTGGTGATATAAGTGTATTAAGATAATTAATACACTTGAAACGGTTGACGATTTTTATGGAATAAGGCGGCAGCGGAGGACGTTATGATTCTTCTGGATTATCGGGACAAGCGTCCCATTTATGAACAGGTGGTGGAAAAGTTGGAACGGCTGATCGCAGGCGGAGGACTGGAGCCTTTGACCAAGATGCCCAGTGTGCGCAGTCTGGCCATGGAGCTTTCGGTCAATCCGAACACTGTGCAGCGGGCATACGCCCAGCTGGAGCAGGACGGCTATCTGTACACCGTTTCCGGCCGGGGAAGTTTTGTGACGGCGGAGAGCGAGTGGAAGAAAAACCGGCAGGAGAAAGTGCTTCTGGAGTGGAAAGAGATCACCAGGCAGGCCAGGGAGACGGGACTGACGGCAGAGACCTTGAAAGAGCAGCTCCGGGAAATATATGGGGAGGACGGGAAATGATTGAATTTCGGAAAGTCAGCAAACAATTTGATGCCGTAAAAGCCATAGACAATATTACAGCGGTCATCGAAGAGGGCCATGTGTTCGGCCTGATCGGCACCAACGGCGCGGGGAAGTCCACCCTGATGCGCCTTGCCTGCGGCATTTTCCTGCCGGATCAGGGAGAAATTCTGGTGGACGGGGAAAGGGTCTATGACAACGGGGCGGTGAAAGAAAAGATCTTTTATATCTCCGACGATCAGTATTTCTTCCGAAGCGGAACGGCAAGGGACATCATGAAGCTGTACATGACCTATTATCCGGCCTTTGACCGGGTAAAATGGAGAGATCTCATGGAAAAGTTCGGCCTGGATCCGGAGCGCAAGGTCAATACCTTTTCCAAGGGCATGAAGAAACAGCTTTCCGTGATCTGCGGAGTATGTGCAGGCACGAAGTATCTGCTCTGCGACGAGACCTTTGACGGCCTTGACCCTGTGATGCGGCAGGCAGTGAAGCGGCTGTTCGTAAAGGAGATAGAGGAAAGAGGGCTGACGCCTGTGATTGCTTCCCACAATCTGCGGGAGCTGGAGGATATCTGCGAGTATGTAGGGCTGCTCCACAAGGGCGGTATTCTTTTTGAGCAGGATCTGGACGAAATGAAGCTGAATCTCCACAAGGTCCAGTGCGTGATCCGGGAGGAAGCTGCTCTGCAAAAGATCAGGCAGGGGCTGGAAGTCCTGACCATGGACAGCCGGGGCGCCCTCTATACGTTTACAGTGCGGGGAAAACGGCAGCATGTGGAAAGCTTTATGGAGGAACTTGGGCTTGTGTTCTATGAGCTGCTGCCCTTGTCCCTGGAGGAAATCTTTATCAGTGAAACGGAGGTAAAGGGCTATGACGTCAAAGCACTCATTCTTTAAGGCTATGTGGGAGGATCTGCGCCATAAGATATGGCTGCCGGCGCTGTCTGCGCTGGGATATTTTCTGCTCATACCGGTGGCCTGGCTGATCTACTGGAATAATTACACAGATGATGGGATCGCACTCGCCATGATCGCCAAACGCAGCCTGATGGATTTCTTCGGCGGGTACTTACAGCAGATGGGGGCCCTGACTGCCGTTGCGGGCGCGCTGATCGCAGGGCTGGGCAGTTTCCGCTTCCTGTTCCATAAAAATATGACGGATACCTATCACAGTCTTCCCATAAAGCGGCGCACACAATTCCTGATCTGTTACCTGAACGGCTTTTTGGCCTGGCTGGTGCCCTTTACGCTGGGCATTCTGATCAGCCTGTGTCTGGCCGGAGGAGCCTTTGCGGCGGGCCATGCATCCGACAGCAGCCTGGTGGCGGAGATTTTCCTGATCTGCCTTAAGAATTGGCTGCTCCTGATTCTGATCTTTCTGCTGATCTATCACATGGTGCTGGCAGCGGTGATGTTCAGCGGAAATGTGCTGAATACCCTGGTAGGCATCGGTGTGATGGGATTCGGCGTGGCTGCGGCTGCAGGGCTGTTCGTGGCATTTTTTGAACTGTACCTGTCTACATTTACTTCCTCGTATCTCCATATGGATTGGGCGCTGTACGCTTCGCCTGTGCTGTCTGTTCTGTGGCTGATCTTCGGAGATGTACAGCTTGAAGGAATGGGAACGGCAGTGCTTATCAACGTGGTCATCATGCTCTTTTTAGGCGGGGCGGCTTTCGTTCTGTACCTGAAGAGGCCCTCGGAACTTGCAGAGCAGGGAGTGAAGAACAAAGGAATCAAAACTTTGATACGTCTGGCAGTGGGAGCTGCCGCGGGGCTTTCGGGCTGGCTGGTGTTTACCCTGATCACGGACGGAATTTCCGCAGGCTGGGGGATTTTCGGCGGAGCTCTCTTTGGGGTGATCGGCTGCGGACTGATCAACATGATCCTGGAGATGGAACTGAAAGCCTTTTTTGCCCATAAGCTCCAGACGGCGGCAGCGACTGTGGCAGTTCTGGCGGTGGGGCTGGCTTTTGAGACCGGCTGGTTCGGATATGACCATTATCTGCCGGACAGGAAGGATATAGCGGAAATGGCAGTCTCCTGCAGACCTTATCAGATATATCCTGCGTATTACAGTGACCGGAATATTGCCGGTGACCCGCTTTCGGAAATGCATCTGCGGAATACGGAGGCGGACTATGCCTTTCTGGAACGAATGGCCGAAAGGGGACTGGGAGATTTTTCCGCATACAGCGCAAAGAAAGCAAAAGAGGCTTTTTTGGCGCAGAATCTCTCCCAGGACAATGAGACCGCAGACAGGGTGACAGTCCGGGTCACGTTAAAAAGCGGGAGGACATATTACCGCAGCTACCTTATGTACAGACAGGATAAAGATGTGGCGATGCCTGTGTTTACGGATCCGGAATATCTCAGGATCTGCTACATCCTGCCGGAAGAGTATCTTGGGGAAAATCTGGGCCTGGACAGTGTGGTTTTCAGACGATATGACACTACCAGATCAGTGGATGACAGAAAAGAAGACTTTGCGGCGAAAAAGCTCTCCGAAATATTGGCGGCCTACAAAAAGGATGTGGAGCAGAATCCGGAAGCTGTGATCACGGGAAACGGCAGGCTTCTTGCCGTAATGGAACCGTATCTTTATCAGAAAGGCACATACGGCGGTCCATTGCTCTATGTGAATCTGGAAATTTATGATTTTATGGAAAATACCAAGAATGCGCTGGAGCAGGCCGGCTATGGAAATATGATCGCGGAAATTCCGGCGGAAGAGGTAAACGCGATCCATCTGACAGCCTCGGTAAACTGCTCACAGGGGCAGAGCACACAGGATTTGCTGGATCAGCTCAAGGATGTGTATGGGATAGGACTGTCGAAAGAGGAGCCGGTCGGAGAGGAGCCCGTTGAAGAGGAGCCGGTCGAGGAGGGCCTGGATTCGGAAGACCGGGAAGAAGACGTGAAGCAGTTCACGGCAACGGCGGAATCTCAAGAGGATATAACGGCTGTTATAACGGATCCGGAGGAGATCAGGGAACTGCTGGGGCTGTTGGAGTATGAGAGACCGGATTACTACAGCATGTCAGCCCTGAGAAATCGTGCCATGCTTCCGGCAGATGTGGTGGATCATGAGGGAGAAGCCCGGAGATGCTTTATCAAAGAGGGAGTTCTGCCTGAGAAATATATCGCCCGGTTTGAACCGGCGGTAAAGGAATTGCTGCGGGAACAAAATGAACAATAAAGAACATATGATATGAATAAGACAAATGAAAATTAATAAAAACAAATAATAAAACACTTGATATGAATAAAAGTGAACAAAAGAGATCAGAAAAATAATAAAGAAAAGAGTCAAAAAGAACACGCGATACAATAACAAATATTACGTATCGTGTGTTCTTTCTGCGTTGGATTTCTGAATCCTATATTTCCAAAGACAGTCTGCCGCTTTTTGGCGGAGGTTTCCGAAAGAGTGACGGACAGCCCTAATGCCTACTCAGGCGTCCAGCCCCCTAATACGTTTTCTATCGTGTACTCTGCGGCTTCCGCATCTGTCAGCTGATGGGAGAAATCCGCTCTGGAGCCCGGATCGGCGCCGGGGCCGTAGGAATCATATTCCCCGTAATAGAAATGGCCGTGGGGCTTGCCCCAGTCATGCCAGCCCTCCGGTTTGATATGGCTGCCCATCTCACAGTGAAGATATACGGTCTTGGCAAATTCTCTCCAGGGTCTTCCGAGATAGATGGTATGGGGGGCGCAGTCGCTCTCCAGCTTACAGTTCTTAAGCACATATCCGTACTTCTCGCCCTCCGGCGTGGAGGCGGCGGTAATGTATCCGTAGGTCTTACCGCCCGGTTCCATATCCCCCGGCATTTTGGAGAAGATCACGCAGTCCTCGAACCAGCAGATCCCGCCGCCGAAGATAAAATCAATGTCGCCCTGGATATAGCAGTTTCGGTAACAGTGGCGTCCCAGGATTCTGGGCTTCGTCTGACCCGGCCCTCTGAATCCGCCCGGTTCGACCTCTTTCGGAGGGAGCGGCGCTGTAAAGAGGGTATCCTGACTGGCAATCAGTGCGCAGTCATTAAAATAACACCTGTCTGCATCCACATACAGGGCCAGCGCCTGGCCCACGGTATGGCCAAAGCCCGCATCGTTGCGGAAAGTGAGGTGCTCCGCCGTGAAATCGTGAGCGTCGATGCGGACGGAGGCGGTGCGGAATGTGCCTCTTTTATTGCCGTCCGGCATGATCTCCCCGGCGCCCTCTCCATATACAAGGACCACATCCTCTCGCCGGGCGCCCTCGCCCTTTAAGGTGAGGCAGGGCCTTTCCACCACCAGCTTTTCCCGGTAAACGCCGGGGCCAATGTGAATAATAACATTTGGTATTGAAAGGACGGGGGCGGGGAAGCTCTTTCCGCCCTCTTCCTTTTCGCAGTCCCAAGGGACGCTTGCCAGTGCGGCGCCTATGGTTTCAAAGCAGGGCGTATGCTCCGGCATATTGACATAGAGGTGCTGGGTGTTGTTTTCCATAGCGTGTTTTCCTTTCTCATTCTCTTTCTATTTCATTGTTCATGGTGCACAGTTCATGGCACACAGTTCATGGTGCATAGTTCATGGTGCACACACAGAAGAATGTCAAGGGGGCATTCTTTATCTGAATTTAGTAAAAAGTTTAGTAAAAGGGATAAGAAAATTATAAGATATTTTTATCAAAAAGGGAACCTGTTTATAAAATGTTTATGTGGGGATTTTACGGAAGTGTTGAATCCGGGCGGTAAATCTGTTACAATATATGTTGGTTTTTTATGACAGGCAATCGCGGACGCATGGAGCGGACGCCTTTCGGATGCCGTGGGATTCCAAGTGGAATAAGGCAGCAGGGGCCGATGCAGTCTGCGTGAGACAGAAAGGTATGGACATACAGTGAAAATAGTTGATAAGATATTCGGAACACACAGTGAGAGGGAGTTAAAGCGCATTGAGCCGCTGGTGGATCAGATCGAGGAGCTGCGCCCGGCTATGCAGGCTCTTTCCGATGAAGAACTGAAAGGGAAGACGGCGGAATTCAAAAAGCGCCTGGCTGACGGAGCGACACTGGATGATCTGCTGCCGGAGGCTTTTGCCGTAGTGCGGGAGGCTGCAAAGCGGGTGCTGAATATGGAACATTACCGGGTACAGCTCATCGGCGGCATTATCCTGCATCAGGGCCGTATCGCAGAGATGCGTACCGGTGAGGGAAAGACGCTGGTGGCTACTCTGCCGGCTTACCTGAACGCGCTGGAGGGAAAGGGCGTCCATGTGGTGACGGTAAACGACTATCTGGCGAAGCGCGATGCCGAGTGGATGGGCCAGGTCCATGAATTCCTGGGACTGAAAGTGGGCGTGGTCTTGAACAGCATGAACAGCCAGGAGCGCCAGGAGGCCTACCGCTGCGATATTACCTATGTGACCAACAATGAACTGGGATTCGACTACCTGAGAGACAATATGGTGATCTATAAGGAACAGCTCGTGCTTCGGGACCTGAACTACTGCATCATCGATGAGGTGGACTCGGTCCTGATCGATGAGGCGAGAACGCCTCTGATCATTTCCGGCCAGAGCGGCAAGTCCACCGCCCTTTATGAGATGTGTGATCTGCTGGCAAGACGGATGCAGAGAGGCGCAGATGTGCAGGAGCTGACCAAGATGGACGCCATCATGGGCGTGGTGCAGGAGGAGACCGGAGACTTTATCGTAAATGAGAAGGACAAGGTGATTAACCTCACTGAGGCCGGCGTGAAAAAGGTGGAGAACTTCTTCCATATAGAAAACTATGCGGATCCGGAAAATCTGGAGATCCAGCACAACATCATTCTGGCTCTCCGGGCCCACAATCTGATGTTCAGAGATCAGGATTACGTGGTAAAGGACGACCAGGTATTAATTGTAGATGAATTTACCGGGCGCATCATGCCGGGACGGCGCTATTCCGACGGCCTGCATCAGGCCATCGAGGCAAAGGAGAAAGTAAAGGTAAAGCGGGAGAGCAAGACTCTGGCCTCTATTACGTTCCAGAACTTCTTTAATCTGTTCGCAAAAAAGTGCGGCATGACCGGTACGGCGCTTACCGAGGAAAAAGAATTCCGGGAGATCTACGGAATGGACGTGGTGGAGATCCCCACCAATATGCCTGTGATCAGAAAAGATCTGCAGGATGCGGTCTACAAGACTAGGGCAGAAAAGCTGAAAGCCATTGTAAATGCTGTGTCCGAAGCCCACGCAAAGGGCCAGCCCGTTCTGGTGGGCACTATCACCATCGAGGCCAGCGAGGAGCTGAGCAGGCTGCTCACCAAAGAGGGTATCCAGCATAAGGTCCTGAACGCCAAGTTCCATGAGCTGGAGGCGGAGATCGTGGCAGACGCCGGCATACACGGCGCTGTGACCATTGCCACCAACATGGCCGGCCGTGGTACGGATATCAAACTGGACGAGGAGGCAAGAGCGGCCGGCGGATTAAAGATCATAGGTACAGAGCGCCATGAGTCCAGGCGTATTGACAATCAGCTGCGGGGACGTTCCGGCCGTCAGGGGGATCCGGGGGAATCCAAATTCTATATTTCCCTGGAGGACGATCTGATGCGCCTGTTCGGTTCCGAGCGCCTGATCGGGATGTTCAATGCTCTGGGCGTGCCTGAGGGACAGGAGATCGAGCACAAGGCTTTGACAAATGCCATTGAGTCCGCCCAGAAGAAGATAGAGAACAATAACTTTGGTATCCGTAAGAATCTGCTGGAGTACGACCGTGTCATGAGCGAGCAGAGAGAGATCATCTATGAGGAGCGCCGCCGTGTACTCAACGGGGAGAGTATGCGGGATTTCGTGTACAAGATGATCACCGATATCACGGAGAACTGTGTGGATATCAGCATCAACGACGATGCGGACGTGACGGACTGGGACTTCAATGAGTTAAATACACTGTTGATCCCCACCATTCCCCTGCAGCCTGTCACGCCTGAGCGCGTGAACCAGCCCAAAAAGAACAGCTTAAAGCAGCAGCTGAAAGAGGAAGCTGTGAAGCTGTATGAGAGCAAGGAAGCGGAATTTCCCAATTCTGAGGCGATCCGTGAGCTGGAGCGGGTGATCCTGTTAAAGGTCATCGACAGAAAGTGGATGGATCATATCGATGACATGGAGCAGCTGCGCCAGGGTATCGGCCTGCAGGCTTACGGACAGAGAGATCCGTTGGTAGAATACAAGATGAGCGGCTATAATATGTTCGAGGAGATGACCCAGAACATTCGGGAGGAGACCGTGCGGCTCCTGTTCCATATCAAGGTGGAACAGAAAGTGGAGAGAGAGCAGGTGGCAAAGGTCACCGGCACCAACAAGGACGATACTGTGGCAAAGACCCCGGTCAAGAAAGAAAATGCCAAAATCTATCCGAACGATCCCTGCCCCTGCGGGAGCGGCAAGAAGTACAAACAGTGCTGCGGGCGCAAGGCGTAAAGGGCGTAAAGTGTACACCGCGAAGCGGGGGGCCAAAACTACTAAGCAGCGTGTTTTGCGAATGGAAAGTTGTGAATGGTAACATTAAAAAAATGAAGAAAGAGGGTGACGCAAAGTGGTAGAACTTGATCAGATGAAGTCAGAGCTTCTGGCTTACGAAACTCCATTAGCGGAAGTGAGGGATTCACTTTGACCTGGCTGACAAGTCAAAGCGGATCGAAGAACTGGAAATGGAGATGGAGGCTCCCGGATTCTGGGATGACCCCGAACGCTCCAATGTAAAAATGAAAGAACTGAAGAACCTGAAAGATACGGTGGACAGCATGAATCAGCTGTTCGGCCAGTACGACGATATCCTGACCCTGATCGAACTGGGGTATGAGGAAAACGATGATTCCATGACGCAGGATATCCGGGCGGAGCTGGATGAGTTCACCGCAAAGTTCGATGAGCTTCGGATCGGTACGCTTTTGTCGGGAGAGTATGATAAGGACAACGCCATCTTAAAGCTCAACGCCGGTGCGGGCGGCACCGAGAGCTGTGACTGGTGCGGCATGCTCTATCGCATGTACACAAGGTGGGCGGAGCGGAAGGGCTTTACCGTGGAAGTGCTGGACTATCTGGACGGAGACGAGGCGGGGATCAAGTCCGTGACCTTTCAGGTAAACGGCACTAACGCCTATGGCTATCTGAAGTCCGAGAAAGGCGTGCATCGCCTGGTGCGCATTTCCCCGTTCAACGCTCAGGGAAAGCGCCAGACTTCCTTTGTATCCCTGGACGTCATGCCGGATATCGAGGAGGATCTGGATGTGGAGATCGACGAAAAAGATCTGCGCATCGACACCTACCGAAGCAGCGGCGCCGGCGGCCAGCACATCAATAAGACCTCGTCTGCGATCCGCATCACCCATATCCCCACGGGGACGGTGGTGCAGTGCCAGAACGAGAGAAGCCAGTTCCAGAACAAGGATAAGGCCATGCAGATGCTGAAAGCAAAGCTGTATCTGTTAAAGCAGGAGGCCAATGTGGAGAAGCTGTCTGATATCCGGGGTGAGATCAAGGATATCGCCTGGGGCAGCCAGATCCGTTCCTATGTGCTCCAGCCCTACACTATGGTCAAGGACCACCGGACCGATGTGGAGACCGGAAACGCAGACGCTGTGCTGGACGGCGCACTGGATCCGTTTATCAACGGCTATTTAAAATGGATCAGCATCAAGGATAATGTGCAAGGCAGCTAACGTGAGACAGGAGGGGAAGGATGCAGACGATCAATGTCGAGCAATTTGGCGCGGCAGGGGATGGAAAAACGCTCTGCACGTCTCAGATCCAGCGGGCCATCGATGCCTGTGAAAAGGATGGTACCGTTTATATACCCAAAGGGACATTTCTGTCGGGAGCCCTTTTTCTCAAAAGTCATATGACGCTGTACCTTGAAGAGGGAGCCCGTCTGCAGGGAAGCGCTCATGCGGAGGATTATCCTGTAAAGGGATATCCTTACGAGGGCCTGGATCAGCTTTGCTATGCCAGCCTTATCGGTACAGACAGCGCTCCTCACAAAAATATCACCATTGCCGGCAAGGGCGTTATTGACGCCGGCGGGGCGGTCTTATTTAAGGAAGAGTTGAGAGACTCCAGGATCAAACGGGGCCGGGCAGTCTGCATACGCAATGCGGAAAATGTAAA
>CANRMK010000019.1 GCA_947631715.1 uncultured Acetatifactor sp. | reverse complement strand
GCTCATTGAACAGCCTCCTAAAGCCATCATTTAAACAGCGTATTCAAAAGCCCTCTCTTCAGGATCTGAGTGCCGGTGCTGATCAGGCTGCGCTCGATCTGAGCCTTGCGGCGTTCTTCCGCTCTCTCTTTCTTTTTCTGCTCCGCCGACTCTTTCTTCTCCTTTGCTTTCAGGGCTGCCGCTTCGTCCTTAGCTTTCTGCTTTTCAAAAGCAGCCCTTTCTTTTTCCAGCTGGATCCGCTCTTCCTCGAGAGCTTTCTCCTTCGCCTCCAGCTCGGCCTGGCCCTCCAGCACCTCATAGGCGGATTCTCTGTCCACCGCCTGATCGTATTTTCCCATGCCGTCTTTCCCCATCAGACTCCGGCGCAGGCTTTCCTCCACAGGCCCCATAAGGCTCTGAGGACAGATGATGGCCGTCTGCCGGACGATAGAGGGCACACCGTTCTCGTCCAGGAACGAGGTCAGCGCATGCCCCACTCCCAGCTCCATGATCACGTCCTCCGTCTTAAAAGCGGGATTGGCCCGGAAAGACTGAGCCGCCACACGGACCGCTTTCTGTTCCGCAGGCGTGTACGCCCGGAGCGCATGCTGCACCCGGTTGCTGAGCTGCGCCAGGACACTGTCAGGGATATCCCCCGGGCTCTGGGTCACGAAATAGATCCCCACTCCCTTAGAGCGGATCAGCTTCACCATCTGCTCGATCTTCTGCACCAGCACCTTGGGCGCGTCCGCAAAGAGCATATGGGCCTCGTCAAAGAAAAATACCAGCTTTGGCTTCTCCAGGTCTCCGGCCTCCGGCAGCCGCTCAAAAAGCTCCGCCATCATCCAGAGCAGAAAGCTGGCGTAAAGGGCAGGATTCTGCACCAGCTTTACGCTGTCTAAAATATTGATGATCCCTCTGCCGCTTCCGTCCGTGCGCATCCAGTCCATAATGTCCAGGTCAGGCTCCCCGAAAAACAAGTCTCCCCCCTGGTCCTCCAGGGGAATCAGCGCTCTGAGAATGCTTCCCACAGACTGGGCGGACACACTGCCATAAGTGGTCACATACTCGCTTCTGTGCTCGGACACATAAGTCAGCAGCGCTTTCAGGTCTTTCAGGTCTATCAGCAGCAGCCCCTTGTCATCCGCGATCCGGAATGCAATGTTCAATGCGCCCTCCTGAGCTGCGGTCAGCCCAAGGATCCTGGAAAGGATCTCCGGGCCCATGTCGGACACAGTAGCCCGGACAGCATGCCCCTTTTCCTGATAGATATCCCAGAAGCAGACGGGATAATCCCTGTATTGAAAGCTGTCCCTGAGCCCGAATTCGTCAATGCGCTTCTCCATGCTTTCGGAGGTACTGCCGGGAGCCGCAAGCCCCGACACGTCCCCCTTTACATCGCACAAGAACACCGGCACGCCGGCATCGGAAAAAGACTCCGCCATGACTTTCATGGTAATCGTCTTTCCCGTGCCGCTGGCGCCTGCGATCAGTCCGTGGCGATTGCTCATATTTAACTGCATGGTCACCTGCTCCCCGTCGGCCAGGCCCATGTAGATCTTACCGTCTCTGTACATATCTCCTCTTTTCCGCCGGCTCAGGGCAATTTACACTTCCGCGTATTTCTTCAGGATAAAATCCTTTACCTGCTGATTGTTTTCCGGCTTTGTATCCTCCAGAGTCGCATGGATAAAGGGCTTTCTCTCTTTCATGAACTTCAGGATCGGCGTGTAATCCATCTCCCCCAGGCCGCAGCCCATAGAGATCAGCTTCCCGTCCCCCGGCCGGAAGTCCTTCAGGTGCACCATGGCCACATCCTCTCCCAGCAGGTCTATAGCTTCCTCAAAGATCGCCTGCCTGTCCTGGTAATTCTCCGTCCAGAGCAGATTCACCGGGTCAAAGATGATCTGCAGATTGGGAGAGCCGATCTCATCCAGCACCCGCCTTGCCCTTGCAGGCGTATTTACAATATGGCGGTACACCGGCTCGATGGCGAACACCACTCCCATCTGCTCCGCGTACTTCACGATGGGCCGCACGTTCTTAATAAAAAGCTTCAGCGCCTCCTCCGTATGGCACTCCGGCGTGTAGGCGTAGGCCTCGTTGGGCGCCCCCGTCTCAGTGCCCACCACACCGCAGCCCAGCCAGGAGGCAAAACGGATATGCGCCATATAGCGGTGCACCGTCTTAGCAAGCCGCTCCTGATTGGGATCTGCCAGGTTCAGGTAACAGCCCAGGACCGCGATATCCACATGATTGGCCGCAAACACATTTTTGATATACATGGCAAGGCCGGGAGTCAGGGCCTCGTCCGTGGTAGGGAACTCATCGATCACCTTGGCAAGCGCCAGATGTCCGCAGGTAAATCCAAGCTGATGCACATCTGCAATGCGCTCCGCAAAGGGAAGCTTCTTTGTGTCATGTAATCTGATTCCTAACTGCATACTTACACCTCCTGCATGCTTTAGCACGCTTTCATTCCACATTTGAAAGTTTGCTTTCCAATTTTTTCTCTGTCCCCCGGGCCCAGATTCCCGCCGGCCACAGGGCAATGTCACAATATTTTGGAGCCGAACGGAACGCCCCATCGGTCAGACTTTTCACCCTAGCTCTTTACCAGTTCGTCAACGCCGATCCATTCATAGGCCTCGCCCTCCTGGCCCTCCACTTTCACATTGTCAAGCGTGAGCTTCGCCACATTTCTTGCGAAAATACCCTTTTTGCTGCACCTGGGCACGCCCTCGGACATAGCGGGCACATCGCACTTGGGATTCTCCGCATAGGTAAAGGAGATATTCCGCATCAGGATCTCCTCGATCTTCTGCTCCGGCAGCCCGTCAAAGAAAGCCGCCGCCACATGGCAGTTGGTGCACTCCATATTCTCAAAGACCATCTTTTTGATGGAGGGCGTCCTGTCGTCCACCGGGTAAGGATCCCTTGACTGGACATACGGAGTCTTTCCGTCCGGATCGCAGAAATAGAACGAGTTTACCACAAGGGGCGTCATCACATGATCCAGGGTCAGATTCCGGAAAGTAATGTTGCTGAGAACGGCGTCCTTGCCCCGGCCTCTCCTGGTCTTGATGCGCAGCCCTCTGTCCGTATGGCGGAAAATGCAGTCCTCCACGGTGAGGTTCACAACTCCTCCCGCCATCTCGCTTCCCAGGGTCACGGCGCCGTGACCGTCCTCCATCAGGCACTGGCGAATATGGATATTTTCCGAGGGCCTCTTGTACTTCTTCCCCATATAGATCTTGCCGCTCTTTACGGCGATACAGTCATCCCCAAGGGAGAAGCGCACGCCCAGGATCTCCACATTCCTACAGGATTCCGGATCCAGCCCGTCCGTGTTGGGAGAGTCGGAGGGGTTCTTCACCGTCACATCCAGGAAGCGCAGATCGTCGCTGAAATAGGGCTGCAGTGTCCAGGCCGGGGAATTGCAGCAGGTAACCCCCTGCATGGTCACGTTTTGGCAGTGATTGATAAAGAACAGCCTGGGCCGGAACACGTCCTTGATATTTTTTACATCCTTCCACCAGGTATCCTTAGAAGCGTTGCCGTTGATGGTACCCTCTCCATAGATCACCACGTCCTCCACGTTCACGCCGCAGATGATAGAGGTGTACATAGGCAGGGGATTGCCCTCCCAGCTTCCCAGGTTGTACTGATCCGTCTCATCATAGCTCTGGATCATACCGGGAAAGACAGGGAATTTTTCCTTGTCCGTAAAAGCCCTCAGCTCAGCCCCTGCCGCCAGCTCCAAGCGCAGATGGCTCTTGAGGAAAAGGCTTGTGATGCGGTAGCAGCCCGCGGGCACCAGCACTCTTCCCTTTTCGGGACATGCCATGATGGCCGCCTGGATAAAATGGGTATCGTCCTGCACCCCGTCTCCCTTTGCGCCAAAGCGTCTCACGTCCAGGGTCACAAATTCGCTGTCGGTGCGGAAAGACACCTCCCCCTGCTTGGTCTCTCCGTCGTATACCTCCACCCGCTGCTCACTGTCCGGCTTTAGGCCGAACAAAGACGTAACGGTCTTCTCCGTTGTCAGAACCGGCTTTCCATTCACCAGAATCCGGTAAGGACGCCTGGTAAAATATCTTCCGCCGTCCCTGATCTCTATCACAGCGCTCCTGGCTGTGCCGTAAACATAACTGATCTCCATAATTCCTCACATTCCGCCGCGAAAGCGGCACGTCTCCGAAGCGGCCCTGCGCCGTCCGGGCACTGCGTTCCCTAACAATATTCCGTATATTTTTCCGCCAGGAGCACATCTATGGCGCCGGCATGGGCAATGCTCTTTCTGATCATCTGATCCGCCCTGCCGCCCTTTGCGCCGAAGCTTCCGTCCTTATAATAAGCGGCAATCGCTTCTTTCACGCCGGTCCGGAACATATCCACAAGCTCACGGTAGTATTCGTAAAGCTGAGGGCTCACGTTATCGATGGTCCCCAAAAGCGCGTCCAGATACGCCGCTGCAGCCTCTGGATCGTTCTTCTCCCGGTACTTTTTGTCCAGAACGCCAAACTGCTTCAGCAGGTCCGGATACCCCTCTTTCTTATTGCACTCTGTCTCATAGGCCGCATAGACCGGGTATACCCACCTTGCCGCCTCAAAGAGATCAGGATCCACAGATGCGGTGTCGAACAGTCCGTCCTCCGTCCTGGGAAGCTTCCTGATCATCTCCCACTCCGCCGCTGCAGACGCCGCATCGCCGTCCGCAATGCGCTGCAGTGCCGCTGTCAGTTGTTGTTTCATGCTTTTCCTTTCCTTTCTTTTATAGTTTCAGGACATTCGTGCCTTTCGTTCCGCTCATACACAGGATATCAAAAACCGGCGGAGCCATAGGGTCCCGCCGGTCATACAGCGCACCGTGAATGTTCCCCATTCACAGTATGGACGGCCATACGGCCGCTTTCAATCCGAAATCAGATCAGTATGCTGTTCTACAGTGTCACGCCCTGCTTAAAGATGGCCATATCGTGGAAGCCCGCCTCTTCGCTGCACACCTTTTTGCCGGACGCCACCTGGATCACAAAGTCGAACAGCTTCTGCGTCTCCTGAGGGAAGTCCCCGTCCTCCGCCAGCACGCCTGCATTAAAGTCGATCCAGTTGGACTTCTTCGCCGCCAGCCTGGAGTTGGTGGCGATCTTCATAGTCGGCACCGGGCAGGCGAACGGAGTCCCGCGCCCCGTGGTAAACAGTACAATGTGGGCTCCCGCCGCAGCAAGCGCCGTAGCCGCCACCAGGTCATTCCCCGGTGCGCTCAAAAGATTTAAGCCCGGCGTCTTCACCGTCTCGCCGTACTGGAGCACGCCTTTCACCAGAGCGCTGCCGGATTTCTGGGTGCAGCCCAAGGACTTATCCTCCAGAGTAGAGATACCGCCCTTTTTATTTCCGGGCGAGGGGTTCTCGTATATGGTCTGGTTATGGCTCTTAAAGTAATTCTTGAAATCATTGATCAGATCCACGGTCTGATGGAACAGCTCCTCGCTGGCGCAGCGGTTCATCAGGATCGTCTCCGCGCCGAACATCTCGGGCACCTCCGTCAGGATCGTGGTTCCTCCCTTGGAGATCAGAAGATCCGAAAAACGCCCTACCAGAGGATTGGCAGTGATGCCGGAAAGTCCGTCGCTGCCGCCGCATTTCATGCCCACGATCAGCCTGGAGGCGCTGACAGGCGTTCTCTCAAATCCTGCGGCATAACCGATCAGGCCCTTGATAATCTCCAGAGCCTCGCCGATCTCGTCCTCCGCTTCCTGACACACCAGAAACTTTACCCTGTTCTCGTCATAATCCCCGATATAGGGTCTTAACACGTCAATGTTGCTGTTCTCACAGCCAAGCCCCAGCACAAGCACTCCGCCGGCGTTGGGGTGATTGATCAGGTCGGCCAGGATCTTTCTGGTATGCTCCTGATCGTCGCCCATCTGGGAACAGCCATACGGGTGGGGAAATGCAATCACTTCCTCCACGCTGCCCCTTACAAAGGCGTTGGCCTGCTTTGCAATGGCGGCTGCCACATTATTCACACAGCCCACGGTGGGGATCACCCAGATCTCATTGCGGACGCCCACCTTGCCGTCAGGGCGCTCAAAGCCCATAAAGGTCACGTCCTCAGTGCGCTTCTCCTCCACCGCAACAGGCTCATAGGAGTACTCCAGCAGATCGCCCAGAGCCGTCTTTAAATTGTGCACATGGATCCAGGAACCCGCTTTCACCGGCTCCTTGGTATTGCCGATGCGGTAGCCGTATTTGATGACCTCGCCGCCCTCCGGGATATCGCACAGCGCTATCTTGTGGCCTGCGGGAATCTCCTCCAGGGCCGTAACGCTCTTTACAGCGCCCTGCACCTCAACAGTCACAGTCTCCCCTTTCGGCAGAGTATTCAGCGCGACTGCCACATTGTCGTTTTCATTGATCTTTATGAAATTTTGCATAATGCCGCCCTCATACCATTTGCTTTGATGTCGTCAAGATAGCCTGCCACTGCCTCGGTGAGCCCGGGAACCTCGTTCAGGTTCTGTCCGAAGAAGCTCTCATTGCCCAGAAATGCCGTCACAAAGGTCCTGCTGTCCTTTTCGCAGTTGTCCCGGAAGAACTCCAGCACCGGCATGTCGTCCAGAATATTGTATTCCTGGCCGTCCCTGTGCCCGATCAGCGCCTTGTCCCGGATCTCGGTGCCGTGGTAGAACGCCATCAGCGCCGCCAGGGAAAACGTCAGATGCGCAGGCAGCTTTCCGAACTTATCCACATAGCCAAGCAGGCTGGGCATACATCTCGCCCTCCACTTGGAGACGGAGTTCAGGGAAATGGACAGCAGCGCATGCTTTACATAAGGATTGTTGAAACGGCCGATCACCGCCTCCGCAAACTCTTTCAGTTCCGCCTCGGGAAGCGTCAGAGTGGGGATCACCTCGTCAAAGATAGTCTTTACCATAAAGTTCTTGATATCAGGATCGTCCATGGATTCCTTTACGATATCATTTCCGCAGAGGTAGGAAGCCAGCACGAACGAAGTGTGGGCGCCGTTCAGGATACGCACCTTTCTCTGCTTGTAGGGCTTCTGGTTGTCCGTAAAGATCACGGGAAGTCCTGCGTCGGGCAGCGGGAACTCCCTGCTGATGTCCTTGGAACTCTCGATCACCCACAGGGCGAACGGCTCGCCGGTCACCATGATGCGGTCCTCATAGCCCAGCTTCTGCCACTCTTCCTCAATGTTGTCCCGGGGATAGCCGGTGACGATGCGGTCCACCAGAGTGGAGGTAAAGATGCAGGCTTCATCTACCCACTTCTTAAACTCCTCCCCCAGGCCCCAGAGGTCGATCAGCTGCATCACGCACTTCTTTAACATGATACCGTTGTCATCGATGAGCTCCACGGGAAGCATCACAAGCCCCTTGGACATGTCGCCCTGAAAGGCCTCAAATCTATGGTGCAGGAATTTGGTCAGCTTGCCGGGGAAAGTCTTGGGAGGCTTGGATTCAAACTTATCTGAATCGTCATATACAATGCCTGCTTCGGTCGTATTGGACACCACAAAGCGAAGCGTATCCAGCTCTGCCAGCCCCATGAATTTATCGTAATCGTTATAGGTATCCACAGCGTCCGCAACGCTGGTCACCTGTCTGTTGAGGATCTTGGCCTCGCCGTCCACCATGCCCCTTAAGGAGACGGTGTACTGGCAGTCCTGATTATGGAAATTATCCAGATTGCCGAACTCGATGGGCTTGATCAGGACGATATCGCCGTCAAATTTGCCCTGTTCATTGGCAATGTCTATCATGTAGTCCACGAAAGCACGGAGGAAGTTGCCCTCTCCAAACTGTACTACCCTGATGGGTCTCTCTTTCTTTCCGGTCATTTTTTTGTTCAAAACTTCCATATGGTTCTCCCTCCTGCCCGCAGGCCTGTTTTTGTAAGTACTTACACAAATAATTTTACTTCCTAACGGGATTTTCGTCAATAGACAAAAGATAAAATAGACCTTGAAAAAAAGAATGGCCTTAGCTATAATTCTGTTATAGCGTTATTTGTAACTACTTACATTTTTCCGTGTATGAGGCAGCCCAATGACGATATACGACATTTCCGAGAAAGCCGGAGTTTCCATCGCCACCGTATCCCGGGTCCTGAACGGAAGCAGCAGCGTCAGCGATAAGACAAAGAAAAAGGTGCTGGACGTGATCCAGCAGTGCGGATATACGCCGAACGCTTTTGCCCGGGGGCTGGGCCTGAACACCATGAAGACCATAGGAATCATGTGCGCGGACAGTTCCGACCTTTATCTGGCCAAGGGAATCTATCACATTGAGCAGAAGCTCCGCTCCAACGGTTACGACAGCATTCTGTGCTGCACAGGCTATGGGCTGGATACAAAGGCCGCCTCCATCAACCTCCTGATCACAAAAAAGGTGGACGGCATCATACTGGTGGGCTCCAACTTTATCTATGAAACGGAGGAGGAAAACCGCTATATCATAGACGCGGCAAAGCAGGTCCCGCTGATGCTGTTGAACGCAGATCTGGACGCGCCCAATGTCTACAGTGTGATGTCCGACGATTATACCTCTATGTACAACGCCGCTCTCAAGATGATCCGCTCCGGAGTAAAGGATATCCTGTACTTCTATAACTCTACATCTTACAGCGGCATAAGAAAGCTTGCAGGCTACCGGGCCGCCATGGAGGAGAAGCATCTGCTCTCCGACGAGCGCCTGGTGCAGTTCTACCCGGGCTCACACGAGGATGTCTGCGCCATGATCGGGCACCTGAAAGGGCTTCAGGAGAGCGGGCTTGTCTTTCACGGCGTCATTGCCTCGGATGACACGCTGGCGCTGGCCGCCCTAAAGTACGCCCGGAACATGCACTACCGGGTGCCGGAAGAGTTTTCCGTACTGGGTTACAATAATTCCATGCTGGCCGTATGCTGCGATCCGGAGCTGACCAGCATCGACAACAAGCTGGAAACCCTCTGCCAGCACCTGATCACCACATTGATGGGCGTGCTCGGCGGAAATGAAATGCCGAAAAAGACGATCTTTTCCGGCGAGATCATAGAGCGGGGCACCACACGCTGAATGTTTTGCATTTCCATACAATATCGATCCCGTCATACGGATCCATACGCCGCAGATGCGGCAGAAAGCGAGGATACTATGAAAGCATTTATGGACAAGGATTTCCTGCTGGAGACGGAGACAGCAAAGAAGCTGTTCCACGACTATGCGGAATCCACACCGGTACTGGACTACCACTGCCACATCAATCCCAGGGAGATCGCTGAGGACCGCCAGTTCGACAACATTACCCAGGTATGGCTCGGCGGCGATCACTACAAGTGGCGCTTTATGCGCTCCTGCGGCGTAGATGAAAAATACATTACCGGAGACGCCTCCGACTATGAAAAATTCTGCAAGTGGGCCGAGTGCCTGGGAAAGGCCATCGGAAATCCCCTGTTCCACTGGAGCCACCTGGAGCTGCAGAGATATTTCGGCTATAACGGCGTCCTGAACAAAAAGACCGCCGATGAGGTGTGGAAGCTGTGCAACGAAAAACTGGCTCAGCCCTCCATGAGTGTGCGCAATCTGATCAGGCAGAGCAACGTGACCCTGATCTGCACCACCGATGACCCCATCGACAGCCTGGAATGGCACAAAAAGATCGCTGAGGACAAGAGCTTTGAAGTAAAGGTGCTTCCCGCCTGGAGGCCCGACAAGGCCATGAACATTGAAAAACCTGAGTATCTGGACTATCTGGAGAAGCTGCAGGAGGCCGCAGGTCTTCCCGAGATCCACACTTTCGCCCACTTGAAAGAGGCTCTTGCAAAGCGCATGGATTTCTTTGGCTCCATGGGCTGCTGCGTATCCGACCACGCGCTGGAATATGTGATGTACTGCCCCGCCTCCGATGATGAGATCGAGGAGATCTTCTTAAAGAGACAGAACCGCATGATCCTGACCAAGGAGGAAGAATTGAAGTTCAAGACGGCGTTCATGCTGTTCGTGGGCAGGGAATACCATAAGCGGAACTGGGCGATGCAGCTCCACTACGGCTGCAAGCGCGACAACAATACGCCCATGTATCAGAAGCTGGGCCCCGACACCGGCTATGACTGCATCAACAACTATGCGCCCAGCGCGGAGATGGCGGACTTCCTGAACGCCCTGAATTCCACAGACGAGCTGCCCAGGACGATCCTGTACAGCTTAAATCCCAATGACAACCAGTCCATCGGCACTATTCTCGGCTGCTTCCAGGATTCCACCGCGGTGGCTAAGATCCAGCAGGGCAGCGCCTGGTGGTTCAACGATCACAAGACAGGCATGCAGGATCAGATCATCTCTCTGGCAAACCTGGGCAATCTGTCCGGCTTTGTGGGAATGCTCACCGACTCCAGAAGCTTCCTGTCCTACACCAGGCATGAATACTTCCGCCGGATCCTCTGCAACCTGATCGGCGGCTGGGTGGAGAACGGAGAATTCCCCGCAGACATGGATACTCTGTCCGAGATCGTGAAAAACATTTCCTATTACAACGCAAAGAATTATTTCGGATTTGATCTCTAAGAGAAAAGTCTGTTAATACAAAAAATTCCCCTGTACATTATGTGCAGGGGATATTTTTTATATTTACTACTGTGTTTTTGTGAAAAAGAATGATATAATAAACAAATCAGCGCTTCTTTGAAGCGTTCGGAATATTGCAGAAGCGAGGCGAATCACCATGACACCAGCCAGGCCGGCCAGGGAAATCCAGAGAATCACTATAGCAAAGGGAAAGCGCGGGGATTTTTCCCCCAGACAGCGCGACCACGCCCACAATCACTTTGAGATCTTTTACCTGTCGGGCGGGAAGTGCCGTTTTCTCCTGAAAGACTGCGTTTATCAGCTGGAAAAGGGAGATCTTGTCTTCATTGCCCCCGGCGAGCTGCACCATGCTATCTATGATTCCAATCCCTCCTGCGAAATCATCATGGTCTATTTCCAGAGGGAGCATGTGGACTGGGAACGGTTGAAAAAATGGCTGCCGGACCATTCCGCAGAGGAGCTGCACTCCTTTATGGGAAGCATTCCCGCCCTGTATCAGGAGGAGTATGTGGGGCTTCTGACCAGAATGCTGTCGGAGCACGCCGGGATCGACCAGTACTCGGACGGCTTTTTGAACTGTTATCTGCAGGAGCTGCTTTTGATGCTCATGCGCTATTCCGTCATGTCCGCAGAGGAGCCGGATCTTCTCAACGCCAGAGACGCCGACATTCTCACCGCCACAAAATATATCTATCAGAATTACAAAAAGCCCCTATCCTTAAATGAAGTGTCCGCCCAGGTCTCCTTAAGCCCCACCTATTTCAGCAAAAAGTTCAAGCAGGTCACAGGAATGGGCTTTAAGGAATATCTGAATTTTGTACGGCTGAAGCACGCCCAGACGGCGCTTCTCACCACGGGCAACACGATCACGGATATCGCCCTGGAGAACGGCTTCAACGACAGCAATTATTTTAAGGATCTGTTCAAGAAGATATATGGAAAATCCCCCCGGGAATTCCGCAAAAACCCGGAATGAATCAAAATTAAGCCGCTGCAGAAACAGATCCGTCCGCAGCGGCTCTCTTTATAGTCTGTGGAAAATCAGTACTGGCAGACCTTTTCCTCCCCGTTCAACACGCGCAGAGCGCCCTGTGCCAGCGCCAGCAGCTCATCCTCACCGGGGTACACCGTAAAGGGCGCGATCCAGCCCGCCCTCTCTTTCAGAGAAGCCACCACATCCGTACCGTAGGCAATGCCTCCTGTCACAATGATCTGATTCACTCTGCCGTTCAGCACACACGCCATGGACCCGATATCCTTGGACACCTGGAGCAGGAATGCCTCCTTTACCTCGGCCGCCTTGTCGTCTCCGTCGTCCGCACGCCTGGTCACCTCCCGCATATCGTTGGTCCCAAGGTATGCGTTAAAGCCACCCTTGCCCACGATCTTACTGTAGACCTCTTTTTCCGTATATTTGCCGGAAAAGCACATTTTGATCAGCGCACCGCTGGGCACTGCCCCCGCTCTCTCCGGCGAGAATGCACCGTCACCGTCCAAAGCGTTGAACACATCCACCACTTTTCCGTTGATATGTGCGCCCACGGAAACGCCGCCGCCCATATGCACCACGATCAGACGCAGAGATTCATAGGGCTTTCCGATCTCCCTTGCATATCTCTTTGCCACTGCTTTCTGGTTCAGAGCGTGGAACACGCTGGTGCGGGGCAGCTCGGGAACGCCGGAATACCGGGCGGCCGGCATCAGCTCATCCACCACCACGGGATCCACGATATAAGAGGGAACACCGATGGAATCCGCGATCTCCCGGGCGAGAATGCCTCCCAGGTTGGAGGCGTGCTGCCCCTGCACGCCCACCTTAAGATCGTTGAGCAGTTCCTCTGTCACCGCGTAAGTGCCGCCGGGAATGGGCTTGAGCATACCGCCCCGGCCGACCACTACGTTCAGCTGTTTTAAGTCGAACTCCTTTTCCGCCAGAAGATCGGTAATGATCTTCTTTCTGAAATCTTTCTGATCCACAATAGCGGCATATCTGCCGATCTCCTCTGTAGAGTGTCTCAGGGTCTCTTCAAATAACAGGTTCTCATCCTCGAACACACCGATCTTGGTGGAGGTAGAGCCCGGGTTGATGATCAGACTTTTGATAGGCATTATCTTCTCTCCTTTTCTGCTTTCCGCTGCTTTTTTTCACCGGGCCGTTCCTTTTCGGCGCTGCGCCGCCTAAGCTTCCGCCCAATGACTGATTCCGCCAGATCCGCCGCCCCATTCAGGGCCAGATCCAGCGCCTCTTCCGCTATCCAGCTCATGGCTGCTTATTTCCCTTTCTTCAATTCCTCTGCCACCACTGCTGCCAGAGCAATGGAATTCACTTTTGTCTCAAAGGTATCGGAGCGGCTGGTGAGGATCACGGGAACTTTAGTTCCGGTAAGGATACAGCCGTTCTTCATATGAGGGATCATATGCACCATAGCCTTGTACACCTGATTGCCCGCATGTATATCCGGGAACAGGAGCACATCTGCATCTCCCTGTATCTTTCGGTCCGTTGCCCCCTTATGCTTTGCGGCTTCCGGATCGATCGCCAGATCCAGGGAAAGGGGACCGTCCACAATACAGCCTGCAATCTGCCCCTCATCACACATCTTTGTCAGTTCCGCCGCCTCCACGGTGACCGGCATCTTAGGGTTCACCACCTCCACCGCTGCCAGAGGCGCCACCTTGGGCAGCGCAACACCGCAGGCCTTGCAGACGGGAACTGTATTATTGATGATATGTACCTTGTCCTCCAGCGTGGGATAGGTCATAAAGGCCACGTCTGTCAAAAAGAGCAGACGGTCTATAGTGGGAATCTCAAACACGGCCACATGGGAGAGCACGCCTCCCGTGCGAAGCCCCACTTCCTTGTCCAGAACGCTCTTTAAGAAATTCTTAGTGTCGATCAGGCCTTTCATATACATGTCGGCTTTTCCGTCATGGGCCAGCTTCACTGCCTTTAAAGAGGCCTGGACCGGGTCCGGCTCATTTATGATCTCAATGCCTGTCAGATCCATTTGAATAGATGCGGCGATCTCCCTGATCTTTTCCTCGTCTCCCACCAGGATAGCGTCCGCGATCCCTTGTCTCTGCGCTTCCTGCACCGCTTCCAGAACAGCGGAATCCTGCGCCGCGGAAACGGCCACAGTCTTCCTGCCGCACTCCTTGACTTTCGCCTTAATGTCTTCAAAACCCTGTTTCATTTTACCTGTATTATCCTCTCTTTCTGCCGTCCTGTTCTACGCTCCCACGCGGTCCCAGCCTTTCGGATCGTGTTTCCGAATGAGGTTTTCGCGCCTCAATTTTCAACGGTATTTCAGATGCCGTTTTCCTTCCGGAAGATGGGCTCCCTGTGGGATACGCTATCGTTAAAATAATATCACAGTGTATTGCAAAAATCAAGGCCGCATGACG
>CANRMK010000018.1 GCA_947631715.1 uncultured Acetatifactor sp. | reverse complement strand
ATGCAGGGAATGGTGGAGGACATCATTTCGGCTGCAGCGGAAGGAGAGGAGTAGAGATGGCTGATTATCCTATTATATCAGATGTCAGTTCCTATATTGTCCGGACTCTGCGGAAAAAAATGTGCCCGGAGCCGATTCCCTCTCCGAACAATATTGAGATCTCTTCCCCGGCGGATCAGGACGTGGACTATATCCTCGGCGTGTATCTGTACGACATACGGGAAGAGAATGAGACGACCCAGACGCCTTTCATACAGAAGGGCAGGGTCCAGCTTCAAAAGCCGCCCAGACCATACGGTCTATACTATATGGTCTTTATAAACGGTTCCTCCCAGATGGGATTAAAGGCGCCGGATATACAGAAAATCATCGGAAGAGTGGCGCAGATCGTCAATGACAACAGCTCCGTTCTTCCCAACCAGCTGCAGTCCTGGCTGGACACGCAGGAACCTCCCATTGTACTGTCTCAGGCGAAGATAAGTTTGGAGGAAAAGGTAAGGGTGTGGCAGGCGATCAATAAGCCCTATCAGATCAGCCTGTTCTATAAGGCGGCGCCCGTATTCCTTTCCAGCGAGATCGTAGTCAATACGCCACGCGTCAGCGAGGCGACCTTTGGACTGCACATAGTAGGAGAGGAAGGAGGGGAAACACAGTAGGTGGATGCATCAATTATCCGCCACAGTCTCGATCTGGCGGTCAATCTCAACGATACGACCAACGGATATGTGGTGGAAGAGAGAAATGTCCGGTTCTGGATGAACGGCAAAGCGGTGCAGCCCGTCTCCAGGGGAAGCGGTAATCACGTATTCCTTGACAGAGGGCGGGAGGACTGTGAACTGGAGATCCAGGTAAACGGTTACGAGCCCTGCAGACTGAAGATCCGTTACGAAGAGCTGGACAAATTGATTCCCACAAAGGCCGTGTTCCTGATCCCGTCAGAGAACAACGGCAAGGGCCAGCCGCTTCTTTCCCTGACCGGCCGGCTCCAGGGCCTGGAGAAGCTCCAGGCAGTCTCTTTCAGCTCGACGGGCTGCTGCATCAACAGCTTTGACGAGCGGAAATGTATCATGTCGCTGTTCAAGAGTTACCGGTACAGCATGGAGGGGATCTATTACGGGCTGCTGAATATGGAGAGACAGACCTATGAGCCTTTCGTGGTAACGGAAGAGCTCACGGCGCTTTCCGTGAAGCTTGCCTCGCCTCTCAGGGAACCTTTTTCCGTGAATTCTCCCATCGCCCGGACCGTATTCGGGTGTGTGGACGAAGACGGAAGCTACTGTCTGCGGGTGCGGGACGATTCGGACTATCTCAATTATCTCGTCCGCTATGTGGTGAACGGAGAGGTCAGGTTTAAAAAGGTGGATTTCCATAAGCTTGACGCAGCAGCACTGGAATAAGGAGGACAGCATGGGACAGTTTGTGGTAACGGGAGCGACGGCTCTTTGTACGTTTGGGCTGGCGCCCGGCACGATTACAGCGTCATCTCAGGGAACCTGTCTGATCGGAGGAAAACCGGCGGCGACCATTATGGATTGCAGCATAGCGAATATCTCGCCCTTTGGGCTGTGCACCTCGCTTGCCAATCCGCAGGTGGCGGCGGCTACGGCGGCCGCGCTGGGCGTGCTTACGCCTCAGCCCTGCATGCTTATGGCGGCCGGGACCTGGATCCCCACAAAACCGTCAGTGCTGATCGGCGGCAAGCCGTGTCTTACCAACGACTGCAAGCTGATGTGCGCGAACGGCATGGGAACCATCAGCATTGTGAATCCGGGACAGCTTCAGACAGTTACAGTTTGATCTGCAAAATGAAAGGAGAAGAACATTATGCCAGAATATTTGACACCGGGAGTATACGTGGAAGAATATGACCGTTCTCCGCGGAGTATTGAGGGTGTGGGAACCAGTACCGCAGGCTTTATCGGTCTGGCGGAAAAAGGCCCCACTCTGGGAGCGCCGGTCCTGGTGACCAGCTTCAGAAGTTTTACAAGCCAGTTCGGAGGTTTCTTAAGCGAGTTCGCATACGGGGAATACCGCTACCTGGCCAACTGCGTGGAGCAGTTCTTTATCAACGGCGGCACCCGCTGCTATGTATCCAGAGTGATTCCCAAGGACGCCAAGTCGGCCCAGATCCAGAGCGGGATCTTTTCCGCAACGGCAGCCAACGAGGGAAAATGGGGCAACCGCATTCAGATTTCCTTTAACACGGCCCTGCGCAGGAAGATGCAGCTGATCGCCGAGACAAAGAACGGCTATCTTGCAAAGTCCGTGGAGGGATTCAGAGAGGGAGACCTTGTGGAGGTGAACGGCGAGTACAACAGGATCGCCACCATCTATGACAGTACTGTCACCTTTGAGGAAGAGTTCAAGGGGACCGTGGTGGACACGGGGATCATCCCGAAGGTTACCCTGCGCCTTGTGACGATGGACGTGAATATCCGCTACAATGACGAGGTGGAGAATTTCGCAGACTTAAGCTTCAACATGGCTGCGCCGAACTTTATCGGCACCCGCCTGATGGCAAGCAACCTGGTGAACATTACCGTGGACATTCCCGAGCAGATCGGCAACCCTGTGGCGGCCATTCTGGGCGAGGACAATACCAGCGGTATGCTGACCCTTGCCGGAGGATCCGACGGCACCGTCAGCAAGGTGGGACCGGAGACCTTTATCGGCGTGGACAACGGCCCCGGCAAGCGCACCGGCATCCAGTCCTATCTGGAGAATGACGTTGTGAGCATGATGGCTGTTCCGGGCATAACGGCTCCCGAAGTGATCGTTGCCCTGGTGACCCACTGTGAGACCTTAAAGAGCCGCATCGCAGTGTTCGATATGCCCAAGGATATGTATAAGACCAAGGATCTGATCGAGTTCAGAGGAATCATCGATTCCACTTATGCGGCTATGTATCATCCCTGGATTCAGGTGTTCGACCGCTCCAGCAACAAGAGCGACTATGTACCTCCCTGCGGCGCTGTCATGGGCATTTACGCCAGGACCGACACCAACCGGGGCGTACATAAGGCGCCTGCCAACGAGACCATATTCTGCACGGGCCTGAAAGTCAATTATACAAAGGCGGAGCAGGATATCCTGAATCCCCAGGGCGTGAACCTGATCCGCGCTATCCCGGGGCAGGGCATCCGCGTATGGGGCGCACGCACCGCAAGCAGCAACCAGGCGTTCAAGTATGTGAACGTGAGACGGCTTTTCATCTATGTGGAGGAGAGCATCAAGGCAAATACCAACTGGGTAGTGTTCGAGCCCAACGATGCGACGCTGTGGCAGAGAGTGAACCTGACGGTATCCTCTTTCCTGGACGGAATGTGGAGGACCGGAATGCTGGCAGGCACTACGCCGGCAGAGGGCTATTTCGTGGAGATCGGCCCCTCTACCATGACCAGGGACGACATCATGAACGGCAGACTGATCTGCAACATCGGTATCGCGCCCTCCAGACCCGCAGAGTTCGTGGTATTCCGCGTAACGCAGTTCACGGCTGAGGCCGGCGGAGAAGGCGGCGAAGGCGGCGGAGAAGAAGGCTGATACGGAAGCGTTTCTCCCGGGGCAGGCTTGACGGCCCTGGGATCGTGAGCCGCAGGGAAGCTGCGGCGCGGTGATTATGATGAAAAAGGAGATATAGAACATGGCAGGAGTAGCAACGTACGATAATTCAAAAGGTTTGGCGTACCCATTGACAAAGATGAATTTCCTGGTCACTGTGGACACCGTTTCCGGAACGGCTGCATTCAGCGAAGTGACGGGCATCGAGGCCTCCGTTGATGTGATCGAGTTCAGACAGGGAAATGCCAACAGCCTGGCGCCGGTAAAGATCCCCGGCCTTGTAAAGCACGGCAACGTGACCCTGAAAATGGGGTATACCCTGGACAGCGCCTTTAAGACATGGATTCAGGAGTGCGTCAGCGAGGTGCGCGGCGCCATTCCCCGCAACAATGTACAGATCGAGATGATCGACATCACGGGCGGTTCTCCTCAGAATCTGCAGGAGACCATCACGGGCAACCGGGTATGGATCCTCACCAACGCATGGGTGACAAAGTACAATGCGCCGGATCTGGATGCCAAGACCAGCGATGTGGCGATTGAGAGCGTGGAGCTGGCTTATGAGGAGCTGGTGATCCCCAACTAGGAATATTTTGGGCGGCGGGAGATCAACGCCCCGCCGCCTGTTTCAGAGACCATGAGAAAGGGAGGACACATTTATGGAAACCGTATATGATTTTACATTGCCGAAAGGATATATGGACAATACCGGCCAGCTTCACCGCAACGGGAAGATGCGCCTGGCCACGGCGGGAGATGAGATCAGCGCCACCCGGGATCCCAGGGTCCTCAGCAATCCCTCCTATCTGACCATCGTGATCTTAGGGAAAGTGGTGACGGAGCTTGAGGGAGTCCCCATGGTGACGGCCAATCTGATCGAGAAGCTCTACACGGCGGATATGGCGTTTCTTCAGGACATGTACCAGCGCATCAACGACATAGAGCCTCCCACGATGGAGGCGGTATGTCCGGACTGCGGAAAGGTCTTCCGGGTGCCCCTAAATTTTACAAGGGAGGGATAAGGCTGTATCCGGAGGAGGAGCTGTACCGGGAAATGTCCTTTATTTCCTACTATTTTCACTGGAGCGAGGAGGAAGTGCTCAAGCTCGACCACTTAAGCAGGAGAAAATGGTGCAGGGAGATCTCACAGATCAACAAGAGCCTGAATCCCTCGAAAGAGAAAAAGGAAAAAAGTATTCTGGAAATGCAGCCCACAATACATTGAGAGGTTGAGAACATATGGCATCACAGGATTCAGATCAGAACAAGAACACACTGGACAACAACCAGCAGGGCACGGGAAGCAATACGCAGGAAACACAGGATAGCGGACCCAGCCAGGGGCAGATCTATAACAGCCAGGTCGGCTATTATAATGAGGATGAGAGGGCCGGCAACTATCTTGTCTACAATTACGGCAGGAACCCTGCGCCCAATTTTAACTTTATGCTCCGGGTGGAGGGGGTATATGATGTCCCCTGCAAGTCAGTCCGGGTATTCCAGAGGGAAAATGAGTACGAAATGATCCAGGAGGGCGGCCTCAACGACTATGTCCACATGAGGCGCAAGCCGATCTCACGGCCCTTTACGTTCCAGATAGAGCGCTATGTGGGAACGGATACCATAGACCCTCTCAACAACGGCGCAGCCCTGATCCTGCCCATTCTTTTGATCATCACCAGGCATCTGGTCTATGAGGAGGCTACGGCCATACGGATCTATGCGTTCACGGGCTGTACGGTCACGGCCAAGGAATACGGGGAGCTGAACGCGGAGCGCAGCGGGCTTCTGACGGAGACTACCACCATCGCCTACCGGGAGATGCTCAGCCTTGACAACGTGGCGCAAAGCTTTATGGAGGTCAAGGAGTGGAAATTCAATGGCACGGATAAGAAAGGCAGCGGCCCTCTGAGAGCAAGGCATGACTATAGCTGGGATCAGGCTGATGCCGCCAAAAAGGAGCTGGCCCCGAAAGCGGAAAAGAACATGTGGCGCTTTGACGGCCAGAGCAGGGCGGGAAGCGGGAAGCAGAGCGCCAAACAGTCCGATGTGGACGGGACCTATTCCAAGGAGAAAGCTGCGGAATCCGCGGAGAAAAAAATGTGGCATTTTGACGGCCAGAGCAGGGCGGGAAGCGGGAAGCAGAGCGCCATGCAGTCCGATGTGGACATGGAGTATTCAAAGAAAAAAGCGGCGGCGTCTGCGGAGGAGAATATGTGGCGCTTTGACGGCCAGAGCAGGGACGGAAAGGGCAAGCGGAGCGCAGCCCAGGGAACCGGGGATCCGGACTACTCCCTGAGCAGGGCCAAGGCCGCGGCGGAGGCGAACCGATGGTCCTCCAGCCATAATGTGAGGAACGCCGTGGATGTGGCAAAGTTCCTGGCGGACAAGAGAAAAGCAGGCTCAGGGACACAGTCAGCCTCATTTACAAGGAAATAAAAAAGACATCAAAGGACATAAAAAGGCGCAAAAAGGTATAAAGAGACATAAAAGGCACAAAGAGACCTAAAAAGGCAAAAAGGCGCAAAGAGACATAAAGAGACATAAAGAGACATAAAGAGACATAAAGAGACAGCGGAAGGAGGGAGAAAATGCTTACTTTAAAAGCACCGATCGAACTGGTCTGCAATACTGCTGTCACTCCCTCCTACGAGTCCTTTTATCACCGCATCCTGGGAAATTATGAGGTGATGACTTCCGGCATCACGGGGGAGGATCTGCTCCACGTGATGACGGCGCCGCCGGAGATCTATCTGGGAGAGGGCGGCATGACCAGCCTGGTGAACAACACCCAGGTCAACAATATCCAGGAATCCAAGCTGGAGATCATCAACAATCTCCTGAACCGTATTGTCCTGGAGGAGGATGTGAAGCTGACCTATCAGGACAGGGTGTATATTACCGGAGTGCTGAACAAGCTGGGCATACAGAATGTGCAGCAGTTCATGACCCAGGTATCTAAGCTGAAGCGTGAGACCAATGCCACGGAGCAGCTGATTGGCCTGTACTGGAACCATCTGGAGGAGCTGACGCAGAAGACGGAAGAATATAACAGCCAGAAGCGGGAGGAGCGCAGTGAGGTGTCTGTGGGCGGGGAGGAGAACCGCCTGTACCTCCATGAGGATATTATGAACCGGCTGCAGACAGGGGCCGTCTACCAGATCCTGAACAACTTCTATTCCGGATACAACGCAAGCAGCTTTTATGTGAGCGGGCCTGAGCTTCAGATCACGGAGCAGAAGAGGACTGCGGCCAATATTCTGCTGAACCGGCTGGAGAGCATAGCGCAGGGAGAGACGCTGCCCCTCACTTACCGGCATGAGAACTATTACGAGACGCTGGATCTTCATGAGACGAAAGAGGGCGGGGACACCGTGAACAGCCGCATCACCTCCGCCGTACTCCTGAATCTCATAGACAATCTGTACCTGAACCGGTTCGAGAAGCGGCACAGGTCGGGAGAGCAGTATCTGAGCCTGGAAAACGCCCTTTACCAGACGGCGGAAAACACGATCTGGAGGCTTCAGACGAACACGCTGAACCTCCGGGACACCCGGGAGAGCAGCAGCGAGACGAACCGTCTGTATGAGAGGCAGCGCTATGAGCAGGCGCTCTCCTATGTGTACCGGCTGCTGGAGCCGGAGGAGGGGGAAGAGGGAGAGGCTCTGGGGAAGGAGCCGCCTCTGCCGGAGATCCAATGGCGCGGGCAGGCTCCCGGGGAAGCGCCTGCAGTGCAGCCCGAGGAGCCTGTGCAGATCACGGAAGCCCAGGAGACTTACCTCTCCCAGACGTCCGATACGGAGGTCTTGGAGGAACAGCTGCAGCGGATCAACCAGCAGAATATTGAAAACTACAATCGTATCCAGCAGCTTTTACAGGAGCAGAGGGCCCAGAGGGCGGAGCCCCAGGAACCGCCGGGGGAGCGTACCCGCAGAGAAAGCCTGATCGCTCTGACGGACCCGAGGGCTTTCCTGGAGGAGCAGCAGGAGAGGGAAGCCCGGGGGGAAAGCCGGACGGAGACCCAGATGGCGGAGCTGATCAAGCTGCTGCCTGAGCAGACAAGGAAAATTTATGAGCGCCTTGAGCAGTATCGGACGCGGCCGGAGGGCAGCTACGGAGAGCCGGAGGCAGGGCGGAACAACCTGGGGCTTCTGCTGCACGACATACAGACGGTGGAGCGGGACCGGGAGCTGGAGACGGAGCACATCGAAGAGGAGAAGCGGAAAGAGCAGATCCGGGAGGTCTCGGAGACGGCGCTGGAGCGTTGGCGGGAGCAGCCGCCCAGAGAGGCCGTATCCAGACAGCAGATATCAGAGGAAATACAGAATATCCCTCTGGTGCACCGTTCCCTGGAAAATCAGATCAACGATGAAGTCCTGGAACAGTTGATGGAGCAGAACCGCCTGTTGAACAGCCGGACCCAGGTGACGGAGACCCATGAGGTCAGCAACAGCCACAGGACGGAACAGGTCCTGAGACAGGAGAACACCTCCCGGATCAGCCTCCGGGAGACGGAGGAGCTGAACGAGATGATCCAGAGGGGCGTCCAGAGTCAGATGAACGCGCTTTCGGATGTGGTGTACAATAAGCTGGAGAAGCGGATGCAGAACGAAAAGAGAAGACGGGGCTACTAGCGGGGGAAAGGATTCCCCGCAGGAGAAATAAGAAAGGAAAAGGATTCCCCGCAGGAGAAATAAGAAGGGGAAGGGATTCCCCGCAGGAGAAATGAGAAGGGGAAGGGATTCCTAGCAGGAGAATGAGAAGGGGATTGGATTTCCCGCCGGGAGGATGAGCGGATATGATGAATGCGGTCAATACAAATGCATATTTACAGAATCTGGGAGCCAGCCTGACCGGAAATATTCCGAAGATGGTGATCTTTGTGAGAGACGCAAGCAAGGTCGGCAAAGACAACAGCGCCGCCGGAGGCGTGGCGGGAGCTGTGGCCGGGGCGGTGGGACTTGGGGGAGGCATCGATGCAAGCGCCAATAAGCTCATGAAGAATCTCTTAAGCGCAAGCAGCGGGGCGGCTGCGCTGACGTTTGGCGCCATGGCCAAGACCCTGGGGACCTCCGGGGACGATGAGGACTCCCAGGGAGACGGCGTTGACAGCACAATACTGGCGCTGGCAAATCAGATGGGCTTCCTGGCGCTGGAGGTAAGATATAATCCATCCAGCATATACATAGACACCCAGGCGGGCGCTCAGGTCAATTACAGCGGCGGAGGGCTGGGAAGCGCGAGCAACAATCAGCTCATGCAGATCCAGCAGCCTGCCTCCTCCACCATGAGCTTCCAGCTGATCTTTGACGCTGTGAGCGTCAACGATGCTTTCATGTTCAAAAGCGACAGCTGGAAATCTGATATGATCGGAAAGGCTCTGAATACATGGGGCAAAATGTATTACGGCCAGGAGAACTATTCCGTCCAGGACCAGGTGGAGGGCTTTGTCTCCCTCTTGGTACACGATGAGACCAGACAGGTGATCGTCTTCTGGTCCCATATGGGCTTTCGGGGAGAGGTGACCAGCGTAAACAGCCGGTATACTATGTTCAGCCCCTCGGGACGGCCTATCCGGGGCGTGGTGGATCTGACCATACGGCAGGGCAGCGACGAGGAGGAATCCGATTCGAACGGGCATTCCACCTCCTATGACGAGACTGTCTGGAAGAATGCTTACAAAAAGCTGTTTGATGTGCAAATGGAAAACGGGGCGCTCAAGGACATTGGAGCGCTCAGCACCGGACAGAAATTGATGCAGAATAATTTCCTGAATATCAATATTTAGTGTGAGAGGAAACGGTATGAGCGGCGGTTTCACGGGTTTTGTATCTAAACTGGGCAACACGGCCAAGGGTGTGCTGGAGCCCATGACGGGAAATATCGAAAAGGCGGTGATCAGCGTCACCGACTGCAGCAGCCTGGCGAGCGCGGGCATCATGGGCGAGGCCGTCACGGTGAGCGGCGCAAGCAAATCCGTCTTTGGGACGGATCTGGGCAGCATGAGCACTTCAGTGGGCGCAATGATCCAGAACAGCACGGGGGCCCTGGAGGGGCTGACGGCAGCCGTGCCGAATCTGTCGGATGCGACAAAGAACGCGCTGAGTGCGGTGCAGAAAAAGAACTTCACCGTGCAGTTCAACCCCAGTGAGCTCACCCTCTCCGGCTACGGAGGCGGCCGGATCGCAAAGACGAATTTCGCGGCCCAGGAGCAGAAGCTCTCTTTCGGCAAGATGGATGTGAGGATCACGCTGAATGTGAAGCTGATCTTTGACCAGGTGGATCCCCAGTCGGCGTTTCTGGCGGACAGGATCAATACCTCCTACTCCACCATAGGCACCGGCATTGCAAAGGCGGTGGCCAAGGGGCTGTCAAAGACGGTGCAGAAGACGGTGCAGACCCAGGTGGAGGGCTTTATCGGGGCCCTGCGATCCCCCTACACAAGGCAGATCACCTTTTCCTGGGGCACCATGAGCTACTCCGGCGTCCTGAACCGGGTGGCGTCCCAGTATACCATGTTCAATACCACGGGGGAGCCAGTGCGGGCCACGGTAGACCTTTCTCTGGTGTGCGTGGACTCTTCTGTGGACGCGGGCAACATGGGACATTGGGGAGAAGTGTACGAACGGGCTTTCAGTGGGAAAAATAAGAGTCTTGTGAAGCTCGGGCAGAAGGTGGAAAACCTGATCGACCTGTAATGAGCCGGCAGACCGGCAGCTTATAGACCGGGGACCTGTAAGACAGACAGCCTGGATCGGCAGCCGGCAGGCCGGCAGCTGCGGGCCCGCAAGGAGAGTGAGTGAGGGAAAATGGCCACATTTACCTATGAAGAGCTGAGAAAAAAATATCAGAATTTTTCCTATCCAAAGGTCGCTATCCAGATCAACGGAAAAAATATCTCCAACAACAAGGCGGGGATCGGAGTCTCGGATCTGGACATCGAAGTGACCTGCGGATTTGAAGCGTCGATAGCGACTTTCTGGATCTATGGCGGATACAGCAGGGAGGCCACCAAATTCCAGTTCGATGAGCTGAAGAGCTTTATCCTGCTGGGATCCTGCGTGGCCATCGGCCTGGGATACGAGAACAGCATCCGGGAGGTGTTCCGGGGCTTCATCGCCAGGGTGAACTACTCCTACCGGGTGGGAGAGGTGCCGGGGGTGGAGATCACGGCCATGGACGTAAAGGGGATCATGATGGCGGGAAATTATTCCCGACAGTTAAAGTCCGTCTATTTCTCGGATGCGGTGAAGGAGATCCTGGAGCAGACGGCCTATACAAAGCTTCAGGGCAGCCAGGTCATAACGGCCCTGAGCATTTCGGACACACCGGACAAGGGAATCGCCTCATCGGGAGCGGCAGGAGCAGTGGCGGGAGGCTCGGCCCTTTCAGGAGCGGCAGGAGCAGTGACAGGAGGCTCGGCCCTTTCGGAAGCGGCGGGAGCGCTGACGGGAGGCTCGGCCCTTTCAGGAGCGGCAGGAGCGCTGACAGGAGGCTCGGCCCTTTCGGGAGCCGCAGGTGCAGTGCCGGGAGCCGGAGCGGTGGCGGGAGCCAGCGACAATACCATTGAAATGGTGTGTGAGAGCGATTATGAGTTCGTGGTGAAAGCGGCCAAAAAATTTAATTATGAATTCTTTTCCGTGGGCGGCACCGTCTATTTCAGAAAGGCCAAGAGCAACACGGAGATCCTGCTGGAGACAAAGCCCGGGGAGGGCCTGAAAGGGTATGAAGTAGAGTATGATATCACCGGCCAGGTGGGCACCGTGGAGGTCCGGGGCGTCAATGTGAGCAAGGCAAGGCTTTTGTCCGCTTCCCAGAAGTTAAGCAGCAGGCTCTCTCAGGGAAATAAAGCGAAAGGCCTGGTATCCAGGACGAAGAAAATCTACATCGATCCCACCGTCAGCTCCAGGGAGGACGCCGGTTACAGGGCCGCTTATCTGGCGGAGGATATCTCCTACCGCCTGGGCACACTGGAGGCCGAATTCATCGGGCTGCCGGAGCTGACGCCGGGGCGGTTCATCACGGTGAAGGGCCTGGGGACCGGGCCTTCCAACACCTTTTATCTGACCACTGTGCGCCATATCCTGGACAGTGAGCGGGGATATATCACTAGGGTCACGGGAAAGACGGCCCAGCAGATGACGGAGGCCGAGGTGGGCCTGCCCGGAGCCGGGGCCCTGGGAGGTCTGTCCGGAACAGGCGGCGCAGGAGGTTTATCGGGAATAGGGGGATCGTTAGGTGGGCTTATTTGACATTATGGACGACATCGCGGAGAGGCAGGTCTTAAAGACCGAGACGGGGGATAACCGGATCTTCGGGGTGGTCATCGGAAAAGTGACGAACAACTATGATATGAATATGCCGGGGCGGGTGTGCGTGTCCATTCCCACCCGGGACGCGGAGGCCAATGAGCTGAAATGGGCCAGGGTGGCCCTCAATTCGGGAGGAAGCAGCTGGGGGACTTATTTTATGCCTGAGGTGGGAGACCAGGTGCTGGTGGCCTTTGAACAGGGCAACATTGAGCGGCCCTATGTGATCGGCTGTCTCCCCAAGGACACGGATCAGATCTACCGGAAGTCTGCGGACGCGGACAATCAGTATAAAAAGATCGTCACGAGAAACGGCAACACCCTCTACTTTGAGGACAACAGCCTGGGCGACGGCATGAAAGACAAGATCCATATCATCACAGCTCAGAAACGGCACAAGATCGAGCTGGACAATGAGAACAATTCCATCCTGATCTCGGATAAGTCCGGAGCGAACCATATCCAGTTAAAGACCGAGCAGGGGCTTCTGGAGATCAAGGCGGACAAGAAGCTGGTGATCAAGGTGGGGGACAATATTGAGCTGATCTTGAACGGCGGGAACGGCACGGTGAAGCTGCAGTGCAACAAGCTGGACGTGGACACCAGCGGCAATATGGTCATGGCGGCCAGCGGCTCGGCGAAGTTGAACGCCGGGAACATTACCATGGAGGCCAACTCCATGATGAAGCTGAACAGCAGCGGCGCGGTGTCCATCTCCGGCGCGCCCATCAAGGTGGGTTAGTGTAAGATCAGGAAAGAAAGGAAGAAAAGCATATGCCGGAAAGAAGCTTTCTGGGCACGGGAATGAAATTCCCGCCCCAGATCAATCCCGCCACAGGGCGTTTTGAGGTCGCATCGGAGCAGGAGAGCGTGAAGGAATCGGTCTACCTGATCCTGATGACGCAGAAGACGGAACGGTTTACCCGCCCCGATTTCGGAAGCAATCTGATGGCCTATACCTTTATGGACACCAGCAGCACCTACCTGAATATCATGGTGCGGGATCTGACAGAGCAGCTGCTCACACAGGAGCCCCGCATTCAGGACGTGAACATTACCACGGACGCCCAGGTCCGGGACGGCTGCCTGATGGTGGACATATCCTATTCCATCCGCAGCACCAATATCAGGGACAATCTGGTATTTCCGTTTTATTTGAATGTATCGGACGAGGAAGAAGCGTATGAACCGGAACAGTATGAATCAGAAGAAGTGGAATGAAGGAAAGATCGATGACAGGACTGCCGCGGACATTGAGGGGCGGATCGAGAGCCTGGCGGCCTCCTATGTGCCGGAATGGCATTTCAACCGGGAGGATCCGGATATCGGCGCTGTAATCGGGCGTATTTTCGCCCGCCAGACAGAGGGCAACATCAGCCGGTGCAACCAGGTGCTTGAGCGCTACCGCACGGAGTTCGTGAATATGCTGGGGATCTCGCTCCTGCCTGCAAAGCCCGCTGAGGGGACAGTCATCATGGGACTGCTGCAGGACACCATTCCCGGAGTGGAGGTATATAGAGGAACAAAGCTTTTGGCGGGCACCGACGGGGAAGAGGGGGAGCAGACTGTCTTTGAGACCTCGCACGACCTTTATGTGACCAATTCCACCATTGAATATGTGTTCATGACGGAAAGCGCCGGCGGAAAGATCATCCCCTTGAAAGGGCATTTCGACGCCCCTGCTGCCGCAAGGGGGCCGGAGGCGGAAAACGGGGAAGAAGAGGAGGAAGCCATTCCGCAGGCGGAGCCGGGGGAAGCGGAGGAAAGCGCTGCGCCTCTTACGCCGTTCCGGCTGTATGACAGCGGCATGGACGGGATCCAGTTGAACGCGCTTTTGATCTATCATGAGAACGCCCTGGACGTGACGGACGACAGCATCTATGTGCGCTTCCCGGAGGCGGGGGAAATCGTGCAGCGCATCCGGGACGGAGAATTTAAGTTCTATTACGATACCCGCCAGGGACTGCTTCCGGTGGAGCATGTGCAGGTATGCCCCGACGGACTGACCGTGGAGTTAAAAAAAGAACAGGAAAACCGAAAGACCATGATCCGGGAGATTCCCTACAGCCTGCTTGTCCTGAAAGCGGAGAAGCCTGTGCGGGAGGCCGTCACCCTGAAAGGGATCCTGCTCTCCTCCTCGGGGAAAGAGGTTCCGGCTGATTTTGTCAACAATGGGGACACGGATTTTGACGTGGAGAGCTTTGATCCTTTCGGGGATACCCTGTCTCTGTTCCAGGAGTGCTATATCGGCCA
>CANRMK010000017.1 GCA_947631715.1 uncultured Acetatifactor sp. | reverse complement strand
ATCAGCTCATTCATCAGAGTCTCTGGAATGTACTGACCGCCGTAGATTCCGTAACGTCCTTTGCTCATATTGGTTCCCTCTTTTCTCTTTCTTTCTGATTGCTGCCTTCCGCCTTTATGGATAGATGGATCTTTCTCGCTGTCTTACCTGTCTTATCTGGCCCCGGCCCGCACGATCTGGGCTACCAGGCGCATCTTTTCCGGGTCCTTCCTGCCATCGGTCTCAATGCCGGAGCTTAAGTCCACCGCATAGGGCTGCAGCACTGAAAGCGCCTCAGAAAGGTTTTCGCTGCTCAGTCCCCCGGCCAGGAAATATTCCCTGTCTATCCCCCGCAAAAGCTCCCAGTCAAAGGTTCGGCCGGTGCCGGTGCCGCTGTCGAAGAGCAGATAGTCCGCCTCCGAATCCAGCCAGGCTTCTATCTTCCGGCGCTCCGACGCCTTTACGGCCTTTATGACCGGCTTCCCTGTGACGGCCCTGATATACCGGATCTCCTCCTCCGTTTCGTCCCCGTGGAGCTGTGCCGCCTGAATGACGCCCTCTTCCAGATACGAAATCACCTTTTCACAGGGATCGTTCACGAACACTCCCACCGCAGGGATCTCAGGATCCAAAAGCTTCCTGAATTCCTCCGCCTGCCTCTTTTCTATGCTGCGGCGGAAGCCCTCCGCAAGGATAAATCCGCAGAAATCCGGTCTCAGCTCATTGACACACAAAATATCCTCCGGGCGCATCATGCCGCAGAATTTTAGTTTGGTGACACTCATGTACACACCTCTCATATCAGTTCTTTTCCGGGGCATACGCGGAAAACCACAGCCGCTTTCGCTAAGTCAGGTCCTCTCTTTTTCAGAGCCCCGCAGCCTCCGCAGCATTCCCGCCTTGTCCGCGCTCCTCATAAAGGTCTCTCCGATCAGCACGGCGTCGGTGCCGTTCTGTTCCAGCCTTGCAATGTCCTCCCGGGTCTTCATGCCGCTCTCAGACACGAACAGGATCTCCTCCGGCACCAGCTCCCGAAGCCTCACAGAATTGGCGATATCCACCGTAAAATCTTTCAGGTTCCGGTTGTTCACACCGATGATCCTGGCGCCGGCCCTGAGCGCCATCCCGATCTCCCCCTCATCGTGGGCTTCCACCAGCGCCGACAGCCCCAGCTCATCCGCTATGCCTGCATATTCCTCCAGCTGGGCCTGTGTCAGTATGGCGCAGATCAGGAGCACGGCGTCAGCCCCCATTTTCTTTGCCTCATAGAGCATATATTCATCTACTGTAAAATCCTTCCGCAGCAGAGGAATGGACACCTCCCTGCGGATGGCCGTCAGGTATTCGCTCTTTCCCTGGAAATAAAAGGGCTCCGTCAGAATGGACATAGCGTCCGCGCCCGCCCGCTCATATTCCTTTCCGATCTCCACATAGGGGAAATCCTCCGCGATCACTCCCTTAGAGGGAGAGGCCTTTTTTACCTCGCAGATAAAGCTCATTCCCGGCCTTGCCAAGGCTTTCTCAAAGGGAAATCCCGTCTCTGCGTCCATATATTTTGCAACCGCCCGCAGTTCGCTCAGGGGCAGCCTGGACTTTTCTGCCTGGATCCGCTCCCTGGTCTTTGCCGCTATCTCATCCAGTATCATATTTCCTCTCATTCCGCCGCTTAGACGGCATACATTACAGCTGTGACAGCCTTATGAACTCCTCCAGCTTTGCGGCAGCCTTCCCGCTGTCGATGGTATCCTCCGCCAGCTTCACGGCGTCTTTCATGCCGGTGGTCTTTCCAGCCACAAAGAGCGCTGCCGCCGCATTGATCACCGCTGCGTCCCGCTTTGCGCCCCTCTCCTTGCCGGAGAGAATGTCCCTGGTGATCTGGGCGTTCTCCTGAGGCGTGCCGCCCAGAAGCTCTCCCTTATCATAGCGCTTCAGGCCGGTTCCCTCCGGCGTGATGGTGTAGCTTTTGAACTGCCCGTTGTGGAAAGCGCACACGCTGGTGGGGCCGCAGATAGAGATCTCGTCCAGCTTCTCCTGCCCGTACACTACCATTCCTTTCTTCACGCCGAGATTACTGAGCACATGCGCCATGCTCTCCAAAAGGCTTTCATCGTAAACTCCCATCACCTGCATGGCGGGCTTTGCCGGATTGGTCAGGGGCCCAAGGATATTGAATACAGTGCGTATGCCCAGCTCCTTTCGGATCGGTCCCACATACTTCATGGCCGAATGATACTTCTGAGCAAAGAAGAAACAGATCCCGGCCTCCCGGATCAGCCGTTCCGCCTGCTGGGGCTCCAGCACAATGTTTACTCCCAGCGCTTCCAGACAGTCCGCCGCGCCGGACTTGGAGCTGGCCGCCCGGTTGCCGTGCTTGGCCACGGGCACGCCTGCCGCGGAAATGATCAGGGATGCCGTGGTGGAAATGTTAAAGGAGTTGGATCCGTCTCCCCCGGTCCCCACGATCTCTAATACCTCCCGGTCCGGGTCTACCGCCAGGGCATGACTGCGCATGGCCTCCGCAGATCCGGTGATCTCTTCGATGGTCTCGCCTTTCATGCTCAGGGCCGTCAGATAAGCGCTCTTCTGTACGTCCGTCGCCTGGCCGCTCATGATCTCGTTCATAACGTCTCTGGACATTTCGTAGCCGATGTCCTCTTTTTTGGTAAGTTTGATAATTGCCTCTCCGATCATTTTTCTGCTTCCTTTCTCTGCCGCCTCTGCGGCTGTTCTTTCTTTTCCGCTTTCAGTCTGTCCGCCTGTACTTGTGTCCTGTGCGCGCTTCCCGGTGCGCTTGATAAAGTTCTCCATGATCTGCATCCCGTCCGGCGTCAGCACCGATTCCGGGTGGAACTGCACACCGTACACGGGATACTCCCTGTGCTCCACCGCCATGATCTCGCCGTCCGCCGTCCGGGCCGTCACCTTAAGGCATTCCGGTATGGTAGCAGGATCCGCCGCCAGCGAGTGATATCTGGCCACGGTGATCTCTTTTTCCATTCCGCAAAAGAGAGCGCTGTCCGTGTCCAGGATCGCCCGGGACTGCTTGCCGTGCATGAGCCGCTTCGCGTAAGTCACAGACGCGCCGAAGACCTCACAGATAGCCTGGTGCCCCAGACAGATCCCCAGTATGGGAATGCTGCCCGCGAACTGCCGCACCACTTCCTCACAGATGCCTGCGTCCGCCGGCCTGCCAGGGCCCGGCGAGAGAATGATGCGCTCCGGGGCAAGCTCCCTGATCTGCTCCACCGTCATTTCGTCGTTCCGGATCACTTTCACGTCCGGCTCCACCGATGCCGTCAGCTGATAGACATTGTAAGAAAAACTGTCGTAATTATCGATCAATAAGATCATGCCGTTTTCACACCAACCCTTCCTGCGCTGCCTCCACCGCATTTTTCACGGCCGCCGCTTTCTGGATACACTCCCTGTACTCATTCTCCGGAACACTGTCCGCCACAATGCCGGCCCCGGAGCGGATGAACACCTTTCCGTTTTTGGAAAAGGCAAGCCGGATAGCGATACAGGTATCCAAATTCCCGGTGAATGACACATACCCGATGGCGCCGCCGTAGATGCCCCGCTTATTGTTCTCCAGCTCATTGATGATCTCACAGGCCCTTAGCTTCGGCGCCCCCGATAAGGTCCCGGCAGGCAGTATGGCGTCCACCGCGTCCAGGGCGTCCCGGTCCTCTCTCAGGATACCGCTCACCGTTGAGCCGATATGCATCACATGGGAATACCGCTCAATGGACATGTACTTTTCCACCTTTACCGTGCCCACCCGGCTGATCTTCCCGATATCGTTGCGCCCAAGGTCCACAAGCATATTGTGTTCCGCCAGTTCCTTTTCGTCCGCCAGAAGCTCCGTCTCCAGGCGCTTATCCTCCTCCTCGGAGGCGCCTCTTTTCCTTGTGCCCGCCAGAGGGAACGTGTAGAGCTTATCGTCCTCCAGCTTCACCAGCGTCTCCGGGCTTGCGCCAGCGATCTCCCCGTCCGTCCCGGAAAAATAAAACATATACGGGGACGGATTGGTCGTCCGGAGCACCCTGTACGCGTCCAGAAGGCTTCCCTCCATTCTGGCCTCCAGCCGGTTGGAGAGCACCACCTGGAAAATGTCCCCCTCCTTGATGTAATGTTTTCCCTTTTCCACCATTCGGCAGTAGGCTTCCCTGTCAAAGAGGGGGCTGAACTCCGACTGCAGCTTCAGGGGCACATGCTCCGCTTTCTCCCCCTTGTGGATCAGTCGGATCATACTCTCCAGCTCCAGCTGCGCCTTATTGTAGTTGGCCTCCAGATCATCCGTCTTGATATTGGTGATCAGGATGATCTTCTGTCTATAATTGTCAAAGGCTATGACCTTGTGGAACAGCATCAGGTTTACGTCCTGAAATCCCTCTTCGTCCTTTGCGTCCAGCTTCAGGGAGGGCTCGCTGTACTTAATGTAATCATAGGAAAAATAACCCACAAGCCCTCCCGTAAAGGGCGGCAGATCCTCCAGCTTTGGGCTTCTGTTCTCCTCGATGATCCTGCGGATACAGCTTCGGATATCCTCATTTGAAATCTGGGTCGTCAGGGGGTTCTTCACCTGAACAGTCCCGTTATAGCAGGTAATCTCCAACAGCGGATCATAGCCCAGAAAAGAATATCTGCCCCAGCGCTTATCGGCCTCAGCGCTCTCTAACAGGTAAACGTGTCCACTGACCTTTTTTAAGATTCTGAGCACCTCGATGGGCGTGGAGGCATCTGCAAGGATCTCCGTACTCACGGGAATCACTCCGAACTGCCCTTTCGACGCCAATGTCCTGCACTCTTCCAATGCCGGCTTCAGTTTCATGTATCCCTCTCCTTTCCGGTTCTGTCACGCTCCTTTTTCTTTTCGGATCCTCGGAACATAAAAAGACCGTCCGCAACAGAATCAGAGCATTTCTGTCAAGGACGGGTCCGAATCTCTTTCCCGCGGTGCCACCTTGCTTCACTCTCTTTAGAGTGCCCTCACGGAATACCAGCATATTCCCGGCAACTGACGTATGCCTCACGTCGCGATATACTTGAAAGCTTTCGGGACATCTCCCGGCCTTCGTTCCCCGCGCCCTCCGTGGTCCATTTAACAGCCTGCTTTCCGACCTTTCTCAGCATCCGGTCTCTCTGTAAGGGCTCGAACTGTTTTTATCTCCACATCGACGGTTTTAAAGTGTGCTGTTCAGTTTTATCTAATATTACTCCCCGGTCCGGAATGTGTCAAGTGTTTTTTCTTTCCTCATTCAGCTTCCTCATTTAATCTCATGTAACAATTCAGCCCATCCGTCATATTCAGCCCGGTACTGCCGATGTTCTCCCGGCAGACCGTTGGAGCACGTCGGCACTTGGCGAGGTACTTTCGAGCAGGCATATTTTATATGCCTTGGGTCCGCTACGTGCGGAACCGAGCGGAAGCGCGTCTGACGGGAGAACATCGGCAGTACCGGGCGTGACTTGCAGAGGAAAGGCTGAACTGTTACCGTTTACATTCCTTCCCTAAAAATAAACATCATTCAAAAAGGCATTCACGTTTTCCTTGTTAAAATCATACCATTCTGCATTTTGCTTTTCTTCCTGCCTGGATACTGCATCCAAATATTCTTCCTCTGTGGCAGGGTGATGATTTACTACAAAAGAATTCCAACCTTCATACGTTCCGGTTTCATAGGAAATTTTATCTACTGTATAACCAATCTCAGAAAAATCGGTAATAGCCGCAATTCCCGCCTCAGTCACCCCTGTTGGATCTGAAAAATTATAAGTTCCATCCGTTTTCAAATCTACCAAGGTTCTGTCATCAGTAATATAACCATAAACTGTATCGCCAACCTGGTGAAGAATTACCTTTCCACCTGTATCACCAGCTGCACCAACTACAAAAAGAATGACTTCCTCTTCTCCATCTCCATTCAGATCCACTACAGCGAATTCCCAAATCTTCATGAAAGAATCCTCTGCATCAAAGAGCGTCGGTACATCTGTTATAGCTATCGTTCTCATCTCCCCGCCAGAGGAATAACGAAATTGGGTGTTTCCAAGAAGAACCTCTTTAAAAATCTCATCAGCGCTCGCTCCTTCCTTTTCAGCAGAGTACCTTTCTTTTAATTTTATAAAAATAAAAATAAGCAGAACTATCAGAACCAATATTAAGACAATTTTTGTTACCTTTTCCTTGCTCCTCTTTCCTTTCATTTTTATACCCCATTTCCGCGCTTCAGGACGCATACCAATCAAAATTTGAAAGAGCTCCCAGTCAGGACCGGCCCATGACCCAGATATGCTTCATCTGGGGCTCAAGGCGCTCATAGCTCCACGGGCTCCGGCTTCGCGCAACACAGTTTGGGTCGTTCAGATAAAAGCCGTCATCGCCGTACCCGTAGATCACCAAAAAATGGCCGCCCACCGTAAAATCCCCCGGCCCCACGGAGCAGACGATCACATCTCCTCTGTCCAGCGCCCGTTTCATTGTCTCCTCCGATATCTCGGGCTGTTCCACATCGACCCCATAGACAGGCGGCACCTGCTCCATCAGAAGCCACGCCGTCCCCGTTCCCGATATGTAATAGCCGTTGTTCATGCTGTACTGCGCCAGCTTGTCCGGGGTCAGGGTCTCGTCCTCTGTCAGGTAAAAGAGCGCCATGGAAAGGGCCGTTGGGCCGCAGCCTGACAGCCCGACCACGCTGTCATCCCCGTAAGAGGCATAGCCCCACCGCGGATCCCACTGAAGAAACAGAGGGAAATCCGCCTCCTTTTCCGCCTCCGTCAGTCCCTCCCTTGTAACGGTGCCTTTCTTTTCCGGATAGTGAACGGCAAAATCCGCCATTTCCGGATTGTTCGCCAGCGCCTCCAGAAGCCGTTCAGGATATTCCCTGCTGTTTTGCAGCACTTTGTCTATCAGCTCGCTCTCCCCGCTCAGCTCCCCCAGCCTTTCCAGGATCTCCCGCGCATCGCGCTCTCTCGGCCGCTCCACTTCCTCCAGCCCCCACTGGGCCGCATAATCCGAAAGCACCACCTGGGATACCGATGTCTCCTCAGGGGCAGACTGATAGTCCTCGTTTTGATATTCCCGGCCCGCCTCCAGCGCCCCAAGACGGTTCCATATGAGGCCCACGGATTCCCTGATATCGTCGATCTGCCCGTACAGCCTCACGAGCAGGAGCACATTGACAAGGACCAGGATCCACGGCAGTGCTGAAAGCCACCCCCGCTTCCTGCGGCTGCTCATTCCCCGTCCATTCATGCCCCGGCCGCCGCTTCCCGGCAAAGTCCGGCTGCCCCCCCTGATTCTCTCCGGATATCCCGATCCCCTGCTGCTTCTGTTGTCGTACATTTTCATCTCCATTCCAAGCAAATTTATTTGCTTTGTGAATTTATTCGCTTTGTAAATTTATTTGCTTTGTGAATTTATTCGTTTTGTGAATTTATTCGCCTTGCGTTCACGCAACGAGGCGATGCAAATCTCAAATCCGCATCTGCCATCACTGTTTTCTCCTCATGTCCGATATTATCTTACACGGCAGATGTATCCGATTTGTAACGCTTTGCAGGATTCGGGAACTTTTTGATATAAAAAAGGAACCGGTACTCTTACCAGCTCCTTTTTGTCTTTTTCATATAAAAGAATGCGTTCAAAAATTTCTAAGCTTTTTATACCAGTCTCACAGTCTCTCTGGCGATGGCCAGCTCCTCGTTGGTCGGGATCACCATGACTGTGGTCCTGCTGTCGGGAGTGGAGATCGCGATGTCCTCGCCACGCTTGTGGTTCGCGTCCTGATCGATGGTCACGCCCAGATACCCCAGATATTCGCAGACTGTGGTGCGCACCAGGGCGGCATTCTCTCCCACGCCGGCGGTAAAGCAGATCACATCAACGCCGTTCATGGCTGCCACATAAGCGCCGATGTACTTTGCCACTCTGTAACAGAAAGCTTTGATCGTGCGGACTCCCCTTGCATCGCCCTTGTTGTATGCCGCCTCCAGATCGCGGAAGTCGGAGGAGAGGTTCTCGGACAGGCCCAGCACGCCGGACTTCTTGTTCAGCACCGTCATGATCTCATCGATGCTCTTTCCCTCCTTATGGGCGATGAACTCAATGATGGCGGGATCGAGATCGCCGGAGCGGGTGCCCATGATCAGGCCCTCGAGAGGGGTCAGTCCCATGGAGGTATCCACGCACTTTCCGTTCTTGACAGCGGAAATGCTTGCGCCATTGCCAAGGTGGCATACGATGATCTTCAGATCCTCGTATTTCTTTCCCAGCACTTCTGCGGCCCTCTTTGACACATAGGAATGGCTGGTGCCGTGGAAGCCGTAGCGGCGGATCTTATACTTCTGATAATATTCGTAGGGAAGACCGTACATATAGGCTTCCTCCGGCATGGTCTGATGGAATGCGGTATCGAATACGCCCACCATGGGAGTGCCCGGCATCAGCTTTCTGCAGGCGTTGATGCCGATCAGGTTCGCGGGATTATGTAGAGGCGCAAGGTCGTTGCACTCCTCCACCGCTTTCAGCACCTCGTCGTTGATGACCACAGATTCCGCAAACTTCTCTCCGCCGTGCACCACACGGTGTCCCACTGCGCCGATCTCATCCAGGCTCTTTACCACGCCGGTCTTAGAGTTGGTCAGCGCCTCCAGCACCAGGCGGATCGCCTCGGTGTGGTCCGGCATGGGGGTCACGTTTACTTCTTTCTCTCCGCCCTCGGGGGAGTATGTAATCTGGCTTCCGTCGATGCCGATCCTCTCGCACAGGCCCTTGGCAAGGCATTTTTCAGTGTCGGAATCGATGAGCTGAAATTTCAGGGAAGAACTGCCGCAGTTTATTACCAATACTTTCATGTTATTTGATTTCCTTTCGCAATTATGTTCCAAATGATTTGATTCCCGGGGGATATCCGGCTTATACCAGCTGCGCCTGTACGGCGGTGATGGCTACCACGCCCACGATATCCTGCCAGGAGCAGCCCCGGGAAAGATCGTTGACGGGCTTTGCGATACCCTGGAGCATGGGCCCGTAAGCCTCGGCGCCGCCCAGCCTCTGCACCAGCTTGTAACCGATGTTGCCGGCGTCCAGGTTGGGGAAGATCAGCACGTTCGCATGGCCGCCCACAGGGCTTCCGGGAGCCTTGGACTTTGCCACGCCGGGAACCAGAGCTGCGTCAAGCTGCAGTTCGCCGTCCAGCACCAGGTGAGGATACTCCTCCTTGGCGATCCTGGTGGCCTCCACCACCTTGTCCACCAGAGCGTGCTTTGCGCTTCCCTTGGTGGAATGGCTCAGCATAGCGATCACGGGCTTGGGCCCCACAAGGGACTTAAAGCTTCTGGAGGAGGACTCTGCGATCACAGCCAGCTCCTCCGCGGTGGGATCCTGGTTCAGGCCGCAGTCTGCGAACAGGAACGTACCGTTCTCGCCCTGATCCTTGAATACCGTATCCATAATGAAAAATGCGGAAACCATCTTTACGCCGGGGGCCGTCTTTAAGATCTGCAGAGCGGGGCGCAGCGTGTCCGCCGTGGAATGGCACGCGCCGGCCACCATGCCGTCCGCATCGTTGGCCTTTACCATCACAATACCGAAAGTCAGGTTATCGTGCAGCAGGATCTCCCTTGCTTTCTCCTCCGTCATGCCCTTTGCTTTTCTGGTCTCATACAAAAGATTTACATACTCGTCAAGCTTGGGAGAAGTCTCGGGGTTGATCACCGTCACACCGCTTAAATCTACCTCCAGCCAGCTGGCGCCGTCCATGATCTTCTCTTCGTTTCCGATCATGATAATGTTCGCTATGCCCTCCTCCACGATCTTGGCCGCAGCCAACAGAGTTCTCTTATCAGTGGATTCCGGCAGCACAATGGTCTTCTTGTCGATCCTCGCTCTCTCCTTGATAAGGTCAATGTAAGACATACCCAATCTCCTTTCCGGCGGTTTTCCGCTACCTGTATTTACATTTTTTGACGCCTTTGCCATAAATTTACTTAACAAATTGCGCCGTTTATATTATACTAAATATATGGACGGGAGACAAGGGGAAATATCTTTAAAATGCTCCGCCGCTGCACATCGTAACCTGACATAGAATAAGAGGCTCCGGGAACACCGGCCGGAACAGGAGGCGCCATGAGGATCAACGGTATTATCGCGGAATACAACCCTTTCCACTCCGGGCATCAGTATCAGATGTCCGAATCAAAAAAGCATACCGGTGCGGAATACACCATTGTGGTCATGAGCGGCTGCTTCGTACAGAGAGGCGCTCCCGCTCTGGCGGACAAGTTCCTGCGCGCCGAGATGGCGCTAAAATGCGGAGCAGACCTGGTGATCGAGCTGCCCGCCCTCTATTCCTCCGCCAGCGCGGAATATTTTGCCTCCGGCGGCGTGACGCTGTTGGACAGGCTCGGCGTAGTGACCGACCTGTGCTTCGGCAGCGAATGCGGAGACACGCAGCTGTTAAAGCAGATCGCCGAGATCCTGTTAGAGGAGCCGGAACCCTATAAAAGCGCCCTGAAAGAATACATGAGGCAGGGGCTTTCCTACCCCTATGCGCGGAATAACGCCCTGATCCAGAACTATCCGTTCCTTCAGCCCCACCAGAACGTTTTTTCCACGCCGAACAATATCCTTGGCATAGAATACATAAAGGCGATCCTGAGACTTAACAGCCCTATGGCGCCCTTTACCATCGAGCGCATGGGCGCAGGCCACCACAGCCGCGTCCCCGGCGATTCCCAGTGCTCTGCACTGGCTCTTCGCCAGGCGCTCTACTCCGGCGCAGATGCCGGCTTCCTAAAGAACAATATGCCGGAGGCGGCCGCAGAGCTTCTGACGGATGCCCTGGGCGGTTCTGGGCCCGTGCGCAGCAATGATTTTTCCCAGATCCTATATTACAAGCTGGTACAGGAAAGAGACAACGGATTTGAAAAGTATCTGGACGTGTCCCCGGCGCTCTCCGACAGGATCAGGAACCTGACGGACGATTACCGCGGCTTTGACAGCTTCTGTGATCTGCTCAAGACCAAGGATATGACATATACGCGCATCAGCCGCTGTCTGCTGCACATTCTGTTGAATATCAAAAAGGTGGACATGGAACGCGCCAAAAATATGGATCTCGTTCCCTATGCCCGTGTGCTGGGCTTCCGCAGGTCCTCTGAGGCTCTCCTGGCCCAGATCAAGAGCCGCTCTCGGATTCCGATCATCACAAAGCCCGCAGATGCGGAAAAACAGCTGGACAGAGACGCTTACGACATGCTTCGGCAGGATCTCCTGTGCGGGCAGCTCTACCGCGGGATCGCGGCAATGCGCCGGGGAGAAGCGCCCGCCAACGAAATTTCCGCTCCCCTTGTGATCCTCTGATCTCTTTAATTTTTAAAGCTGTGAATGGGCGCTGGGATCCTCCCGCCGCGGTTTATGAATTTCTCGCAGGAAAAAGAGTTGACCGGCATAATGGGCGCATAGCCCAGCAGTCCGCCAAACTCCACCGTCTCACCTACGCCCTTTCCGATTACAGGGATCAGCCGCACCGCAGTGGTCTTCTGGTTCACCATTCCGATCGCCATCTCGTCGGCGATAATGCCTGAGATGGCGGCCGCCTTTGTGTCTCCCGGGACCGCGATCATATCCAGCCCCACGGAGCATACACAGGTCATGGCCTCCAGCTTCTCCAAGGTCAGCGCTCCCGCTTTCACCGCGTCGATCATTCCCTGATCCTCGCTGACCGGAATGAACGCGCCGCTTAAGCCCCCCACATAGGAGGAAGCCATCACGCCGCCTTTCTTTACCTGATCGTTGAGAAGCGCCAGAGCGGCTGTAGTGCCGGGCGCGCCAGCATATTCCAGGCCCATCTCGCAAAGGATATCCGCCACGCTGTCACCCACCGCCGGGGTCGGCGCCAGGGACAGATCCACAATGCCGAACGGCACGTTCAAAAGTCTGGATGCCTCTTTCGCCACCAGCTGTCCCACTCGCGTCACCTTAAAGGCCGTCTTCTTTATGGTCTCACAGAGCGCCTCAAAATTCTCCCCCCGCACCTGCTCCAGGGCAGTCTTCACCACGCCCGGCCCGCTGACGCCCACATTGATGACGCTGTCCGTCTCAGTGACCCCGTGGAATGCCCCTGCCATAAAGGGATTGTCATCTGGAGCGTTGCAGAACACCACCAGCTTGGCGCAGCCCAAGGAATCCTGCCTGCTCGTGCGCTCCGCCGTCTCCCGAATGATCTCCCCCATCAGCTTTACCGCGTCCATATTGATCCCCGTGCGGGTAGAGCCCAGATTCACGGAGCTGCAGACCCTCTCCGTCACGGCCAGCGCCTGCGGAATGGAGCGGATCAGCAGTTCATCCGCTTTCGTCATTCCCTTGCTCACCAGGGCGGAGTATCCGCCGATAAAGTTCACGCCTACCTCTTTTGCGACCTGATCCAATGTCTCCGCGATCGACACAAAATCCTCTGCGCTGCGGCAGGCTGTCCCTCCCACCAGGGCGATAGGGGTCACGGATATGCGCTTGTTCACGATGGGGATCCCAAACTCCCGGGATATCTCTTCCCCGGTTCTTACCAGGTCTTTTGCAGCATCATGGATCTTTTGATATATCTTTTCCCTCAGCTTATCCAGATCCGAGTCAATACAGTCCAGCAGACTGATCCCCAGCGTGATCGTCCTCACGTCCAGGTTTTCCTTTTCGATCATTCTGTTGGTTTCCGCCACTTCAAATAAATTGATCATACTCTCACACCCATTTCCCCAGACTAAATCCTGTGCATTTTATCAAAAATCTCCTCTTTCTGGCATTTGATCACAACGCCGATCTCCTGCCCGAGGACCGCCAGTTCATCTGCCATATCGCCAAACGGTCTGCTGGCGCCGGCAGTGTCCACAATCATCATCATATTAAAATATTCCTGCACAATGGTCTGGGAAATATCCAGGATATTGATGCCGTTCTCCGCCAGATAAGTACATACCTTTGCAATGATGCCCACAGTATCTTTTCCAACTACAGTAATGATTGTCTTTTTCATTTTTACACCTCATTTCCGCGCTGATCTTTGCGCATAACGAGTTTGTGTCAAGCAGTGCGCGGACACAAATCTCGCGATTGAAAATTTTAATTTTCAATCTATACCCCTTGTGCGCTTTAGCGCACATACCAATCAATAGTTTGAATATTTATTTTCAAACTTATATCCATTCCTTTCGCTTCGCTCAGGCACAAAACGTTATGAAAATAGTTTCGATTATGCAGGCGGCCTCTTTCCAAAGGTGGGAATACCATAATTCAGGCTCACCATTCCCTATGCGATCCGTATCACCGGCGAGATCTCGCTTCTCTTGGCCACTCTGATGTCGAAATCCCCGGCCCTGTAGGGATTGTCCCCCATATTGATCTCCATGCGCACGGATTCATACGCAAGCTCCGGAAGATTGTTCTCCTTGCTCAAATGTCCCAGCAGGACTGTCTGCAGACCGTCATGCAGGATCCGGCACAAAAGCTTTCCCGAATTTTCGTTGGAGAGATGCCCTCTCTCCCCCAGGATCCTCTGCTTTAGATAATAAGGGTACGGCCCCACCTGCAGCATGTTCACATCGTGGTTCGCCTCTAAGAGCAGCGCATCCATTCCCTTTAGGCACTCCACCGTATAATCGTTGTACACGCCCAGATCCGTACACACGGCCACTTTCTTACTTCCATAAGAGATCCGGTATCCCACCGGCTGGGCCGCATCGTGGGAAATGTGCATGGGATTCACGGTCAGGTCCTTCAGGGTAAATTTCCGGTCCGCCCAGACTTCATGAAAGAGGTCATCATCCAGATCTCCCAGACCGGACGTCTCCTTGATGGCGCGGATCGTTCCCGCTGTAGCGTATATGGGAATCTCGTATTTTCGAGAAAGCACCCCCAGGCCGCTTATGTGGTCCGCATGCTCATGGGTGATCAGGATACCGTCGATATCCCGGCCCGAAAGCCCGAGATCCTTAAGTCCGCTCTCCGTGCGCCTGCCGCTGATCCCTGCATCTATCAGCAGATGTGTGGCATCGGATCCCACATACACACAGTTTCCGCTGCTTCCGCTCGCTATGCTGCATAGTCTCATCTCGTTCTCCCGTTTCTCTCTTCCCAATAGATCTCTATCACGTCTCCGCCCTTTAAAGGCTCCATGTACTCCGCATTTCTGCCGTTCAACAGCGTCACGATGTTTCTCCCGCCGGAGGCG
>CANRMK010000016.1 GCA_947631715.1 uncultured Acetatifactor sp. | reverse complement strand
ATCTGGAACGAAAATTTCTTCACATGAGCGCCGCTTTCAAGGCGGTCATGGTGGTCGGCGCACGGCAGGTCGGCAAGTCCACCATGCTGAAGCACCTTGCCAAAGACCAGGATCGAACGTATGTGACAATGGACGATACGCAGCTCCGCGCCTTTGCGCAGACCGATCCGAAGCTGTTCTTACAAACTTATCAGCCTCCGATCCTTATCGATGAGATACAGAAAGCACCGGAGCTTTTTGAAGAAATCAAGATCCTTTGCGACGAAAGCGATGAGCGCGGGCAGTTCTGGCTGACGGGATCGCAGAGCAAGAAACTGGTTAAAAAGGCAGGTGACTCTCTCGCCGGGCGGCTTTGTATTTTGAAAATGTATAGTCTGTCCTCAAGAGAAAAACTCGGCATCGATTCGGCGGATGAACTCGTTTTTTCCCTTAAATCCTTGATGGTCCGCAAAAAGCTGTTCGGACAGAATAATATCCTTACGACCTTTGAAAACATCTGGCGTGGCGGACTTCCAGACGTGCAGGAAAAGGACGAGGAGCAGCTGGGCGAATACTTCAATTCCTATATTGAGACATATCTGATGCGGGACGCGGTAGATGACTACGGTATTGCCGATACCGAGGGCTTCCGCAAATTTCTGCGTGCCTGCGCCGCTTTTGCCGGTCAGCTTGTCAATTATAACGATCTCGGTGCTTCTGCCGGAGTGTCCGGCGTGACGGCAAAAGAATGGGTGAAAGTTTTACAGTCGATGGGCATTCTCTTCCTGCTTGAACCCTATGCATCCAACGAACTGAAACGTCTGATCAAAACGCCGAAGCTGTATTTTTGTGATACCGGTTTTTGCGCATACCTATCCTCTTGGACGTCGCGCAACGTGCTGATGAACGGCGCGGCAAGCGGGCATTATTATGAAAATTACGTGATCGCCGAACTGCTGCGTCATTATGCATACGGCAAAAACAAGGTCAATCTGAATTTTTACCGGGACAATAAAATGAAAGAAATCGACCTGATCATCGAAGAAAACGGCATTCTTCACCCCGTGGAGATCAAGAAATCGAGTGCGCCCGATAAAAGCGCGGTAAAATCCTTTTCTGTGCTGAAAAGTGCCGAGCGCACCATCGGTGTCGGCGCTGTGATCTGCATGTCGGACGTCGTGCTCCCGCTGGATGAGAACACATTGATCGTTCCGTCAAATCTGATCTGACGGACGATACACGCTCATGCCCTCGAAATATGTTGATTCTGTTCCTCAAATAGGATCTAATATTATCTGTTTTTCATACCCTGCAAGCAGCAGCCCAATCATGACCTGCCAGCCATCTACTTACGTGCAGGCACGATGCATCTGACTGTCAGATCATGATCGACTGCGAACAGTAACCTATTTTCGCACAAGCAATGACTTTCCGGTCATCTCTGCAGGCTGCTCCATGCCCATGATCTCAATCAGAGTGGGCACGATATCCGCCAGGCATCCGCCCTCCCGCAGAGTGTAGGCCTCGTCATAGTTTACCAGAATGAAAGGCACGGGGTTGGTCGTATGTGCGGTGAAAGGCTCTCCTGTCTCATAGTCCACAAGCTGTTCCGCATTGCCGTGATCCGCGCAGATAAACAGTGCTCCGTCCACTTCCTTCACAAACTCCACGATCTCTCCCACGCACTTATCGATCACCTCAACAGCCTCAATGGCCGACGCCAGCACACCGGTATGTCCCACCATGTCAGGGTTTGCAAAGTTGCAGATGATCACATCATAGACCGGATTGCCGTTCTCGTCCTTTGCCGTGATGGCCTCACTGAGCTTATCGCATACGGTGTAAGCGCTCATTCGAGGCTTCTTGTCGTAGGTGGGCACATACTTGGGAGAATTGACCAAAATCCGGTCCTCGCCCTCATTGGGCTCCTCCACGCCGCCGTTAAAGAAGAACGTCACATGGGCGTACTTCTCCGTCTCCGCGATCCGGGCCTGTCTTAGACCGTTGGCCGCCAGCCATTCTCCGAACGTGTTCGTGACCGCGATCTTGTGGAACGCCACCTCCTTATTGGGGATAGTGGGGTCATAATCGGAGAAGCATACATAGGTGATCTGCCTGCGGGGCCCTCTGTCGAAACCCTTGAAATCGTCATCGCAGAACGCCCTGCTGATCTCCCTGGCGCGGTCGGGCCGGAAGTTAAAGAACACGATGGAATCGCCCTCCTCCACAGTGGCCACCGGCTTTCCGTCCTCCACCACCACAGTAGGCTTTACGAACTCATCTGTCTCCCCTCTGTCGTAAGACTCCTGGATCGCGCAGATTCCGCAGGCCGCAGTCAGGCCCTCTCCCTTTGTCAGAGCGTCGTATGCCAGCTTTACCCGGTCATAATTGTTGTCCCTGTCCATGGCGTAATAGCGCCCCATCACAGTGGCGATCCGTCCCACGCCGATCTTCTCCATCTCCCCATTCAGCGCTTCGGCGAACTCCCTGCCGCTGGCAGGAGGCGTGTCCCGGCCGTCCAGGAAGCAGTGCACGTACACTTTCTCCAGGCCATTTCTCTTCGCCAGCTCCAAAAGCCCGTACAGATGGGTATTGTGGCTGTGCACACCGCCATCCGACAAAAGCCCCATCAGGTGCAGGGAGCTGTTGTTCTTCTTACAGTTCTCCACTGCCTTTAACAGCGCCGGATTCTCAAAAAAGGTGCCGTCCTGGATCTCCTTGGTGATCCTGGTAAGCTCCTGATATACGATGCGGCCCGCGCCCATATTCAGATGCCCCACTTCGGAGTTGCCCATCTGTCCCTCGGGCAGTCCCACCGCCATGCCGCTGGCGTTTCCCTTTACAAAAGGATACTCCCTCATCAGCCTGTCCATCACAGGAGTCTTGGCCAAAGCCACAGCGTTCCCCTCGCTCTTTTCATTCAGTCCGTACCCGTCCAGGATCATCAAAACTACCGGTTTCTTGCTCATTATAATACCACGCCTTTCCATGCCCGGGCCCACGCCCAGGGCAAAATTTTTTGTTCAACTCTTCCAGAATTATACACTGAATGAACCGGCGGTGCAATAGAAAAGTGTCTTGCCATTTCCCCAAAAAGGCACTAAAATATTGAATTAACACGAATCCAACAAAACACAGGAGCACGACCATGATCACATTCCTTTCTAGACTGTTTATCGGAAAACGACCAAATACCTCCGACCCGTCAGTGCGCAGGGCATACGGCATACTCTGCGGCGCTGTGGGGATCGGCCTGAACCTGTTCCTGTCCCTGGGGAAATTCCTGGCGGGACTTATCTCCGGCTCCGTCTCCGTCACCGCCGACGCCTTCAACAATATGCTGGACGCCGCCTCCTCCGTGGTGACGCTGGTGGGCTTCCGCCTCTCCGGCCAGAAGCCTGATTCCGATCATCCGTTCGGCCACGGCCGCATCGAATATATATCCGGGTTTCTGGTATCCATCCTGACTCTGGTGACTATGGTGGAGCTGGCCAAAAGTTCCCTGGAAAAGATCCGAAATCCCCAGGCTCCCAATTTTTCCCCGCAGGTGCTGGGCTTTCTCGCCCTGTCCATTCTGGTAAAATGCTATATGTGCCTGTACAACAGGCAGCTTGGAAAACGCCTGGATTCCACTGCCATGCGGGCGGCCTCCGTGGACTCTTTAAGCGATGCCCTGGCCACTGCCGTGGTGTTGGCCGCAGCCCTGATCTCCCGCTTTACCGGCCTCTGTGTAGACGGCTGGTGCGGCCTTGCGGTCTGCCTCTTTATCGGCTACGCCGGTTACGGAGCCGCAAAGGACGCGGTCAGTCCCCTGTTAGGGCAGGCCCCGGACAGGGAATTCGTGCAGCGCGTCCATGAGCTTGTGCTGTCCCATGAGGGCATCCTGGGGCTCCACGATCTGATCGTACATAATTACGGCCCCGGAAACGTCCTGATCTCGCTTCACGCGGAGGTCCCCTCCGACGGGGATCTGATGACGCTTCACGACCTGATCGACCACATTGAGCATCAGCTTCAGGAGGAGCTTCACTGCCAGGCCGTGATCCACATGGATCCGGTGCGGGTAGGCGATGCGGAGACGGAACGGCTGCGGGCCCTGGCGGCACAGTGCCTTTCGGAAACGGACGCTTCCCTGACCATGCACGACTTCCGTATCGCCTCCTGCCATGAGGGCACACGCCTGCTCTTTGACGTGGCGGCCCCGTACGGCTGCCCGCTCTCCGACCGGGAGCTGACGGAACAGATAGAGCGCCGGATCCGCTCAAAGGATCCGCTTTTGCAGACCGTGATCAATATAGACAGGCAGGGCTGAAATCCATGAGAGAAAAAAAGAACGGTACCGCTGACCTGACGCCAGCCGAGGCAAGGCGGCTCGACGCATACATACACAGATACAGGGAGCAGGCCCGTAAGATATTTGAAGAGAGAGCCGCCTTTTATCTTCCGCTCACCGGCGGCCATTACAATACCATCTCCGTCCGGGATCAGAAAAGCCGCTGGGGGAGCTGCTCCTCCCGGGGCACTCTTTCCTTTAACTACAGGCTGATCTTTGCGCCCCCGGTGATCCTGGATTATGTGGTAGTCCACGAGCTCTGCCACCTGACCCACATGAACCACTCTAAGGAATTCTGGGACAAGGTGGCTTCCGTGATGCCTGATTATAAGATCCACAGGCAGTGGCTGAAAGACCACGGGCAGGAGCTTTCCCCCGAACGCCATATGGAAAAGCTCGGGATCCCGCTGAAACTAATGTAAGAAGCGCTTCCCACCGTTCATGCCACAGGGCATTTCGCGGAGAAGCGCTTCTCACATCATCAAAAATAAAAATCAGGTAAAAATCATGAAAGTTATAGTAATCCGCACTTATACGCCGTTCTCATCCACGAACAGCTGTACCCTGTTCTGAATGATCCCCGCCACATCCTGAGCGGTCTTCTGATCTTTGAAATAAGCGTCCATTTCTTCATTGATGATATTCATCACATCCTCGTTGTAATAGACGGGCTTATCCACGGAATACACAAAATCTACGATCCAGTCCACCTGCTCTTTTGTCATGGGCGGCAGCGGGATCTCTTCATCGTTGACCCAGTACGTCTCGTCATACTCCACCTTGTTGCCGTTCTCGTCCAGGTAGTAAGGCTTCTGGGTAGCCTCCTGGGCCTTCTCCTCAAACACATCTTTCCTGACGGGCAGCTCATAGTCCAGGGTCTCCTGATAGTCCTGCGTCAGGTAATAGCGCAGGAACTCCCATGCGCCGTCCACATTCTCCGATTTTGCGGAGATCACATAGGTGTCGTAAGCCTCCACCACACTGCCCTTTCCGCTGTCCGTGGGGAATCCGATAAAGGCCATGTCCCCTCCATAGGTGCCGTTTATGAACTGGTTCTCGTCCCGGATCCTGTAGATGGAGGACTGTGACATCAGCACCTTGTTTTCTCGAAGCAGCGCCATGCCGTCATAATTCAACCAATAATCGTCATCGTAATTGATCTCCTCCGGCAGGCTCTTGGCAAACTCCATCATTGCGATAAAGTTCTCCGTGTTGAAATTGCACTTTCCGGTATCCACGTCCACGAAGTCGCTGCCGCAGAAATTCATCATCAATTCCATGAACCAGGCCCTTGTCATAGAATCTACGGCCACGGCCCCCTCCGGCAGAGTATCCAGGATATCCAGCATCTCCTGCATGGTCCAGGTGGTCTTGTCTCCCACCAGGGATTCCTTTGCGACCATGGTGCGGACGCCAAAGCTGGGAATGATCTGATAGAGCTTTCCGTCCACGGAATATGCGTCAAGTACATTCTGCACAAATTCCACCTGGGACAGCTCCTCGTCCTCCTCGATCAGCTTTCCGATATCTGCAAGAAGACCTTTAGAGATATATTTGTTCACGTCCATTCTCGAGTCGTTCAGTTCGATGATATCTGGCATATTGCCCGTCAGGATATCGCTGTCCAGCTGGTTCATGCCGGCCGAGTAGTCCTCATTTGTATTGTAGGCGGAATAATCCTTGACGATGATCCTGTATTCCTGGCTGCTGCGGTTGAATTCCACCGCCCGGTTCCTGATGTCATAGCCTACATAGCTTGCCGCCAGCACCAGCACCTTTTTGTCTGGGATCTCCTCCGGCGGAACATAAGTGAAAAGCCCCGCCTTGGTGGTGTTGGTGGCGTTGTCATAGAACACGCCCACGATCGTGTCCTTATCTAACTCCAACACGGACTGCATGGAGGTGAGCGCCACGTCCGAGTTGACGAAATTCATCTTTTCCACTCCCTGGTCATCTCCTAGGTTGTAGCCGAAAACGCCGTTGCTGGTCACATAGATCAGATCCGAGGACACCCCTGAATTCATGGCTCCGAAACCGCCGTAAGCAATGGCGGCCGGCAGCTCCACAGGCTCTCCGAGAGTCCCTGCCTCCATGTCGAATTCCGCGATATACTGCTTCACATAATCTTCGCTGTAATACACCGCCAGGAACTTGCCGTCCGCTTTCGAGATCATTGTGCCGCTCTGCAGCGCGTTATAGACCTCTTTGGCCAGTGTCTTTCTCTCCCCCAGCGTACCGTCCGCCTCCGCTTTCTGCAGATAACTGTCGTTTCCGTTCATGAGGATGTTCACACCCCCGTCCGCCGTCTCCGCCATCGTCTGGATATAGATGTATTCATCCTCCGTGCTCAGCTCGCCCAGATCCGTCTCCCAGCGCAGGCTTCCATCGTAATTCCAGCAGCAGAGATAGTTCGCACTGACGGACACGGGATTCGTCTCGTCCGAATAGTCTTCATAGTTGTAATTGCGCAGCGCGTAAATACTGTTGCTGCCCAGGACAAAATTGCCGCATCCGGTATACTCATAAGCGGTGGATTCTACAGTCATATCCGGCTCCGGCCCGGCGTCTTCCGAAGTGTCCTCTCCGGCCTCCTCATCTTCCCCGTCTCCCTCATTTTCAGCAGTTTCGGTGCGGGCTCCCGCTCCGGGCGCAGGAAGATTGGTTCCATCCTCCTGGGACTCATTCTCCGAAAGATCTGCCGTATCCGGCACACCCTCCGGCCTTGTGTCCGGCACATCAAGCTGCACCGCCTCCATATCGGAGCCGTCAAAGTTCATGGACACCAGTCGGAAATCCGTCTGGCTGTTCTGATTCCAGTTATAGACCGTCACAAGAAGACGCAGCTTATCGTCCGTCTTTACCAGCGCCTGCACGCCGAGGTCATCTCCTCCGAACTCCGGCAGCTCCAGCTCCTGATAGCGGTACACATGCTCTTTCGCCAGACTGGCATTTGCGGCGCTTCCGCCACCGCCTCCGCCGTTTCCTCCACGGTTTCCGTCCCCGCTGCCCTTACCGCAGCCGGCAAGGCATCCAATCGTCAGTGTCATTGCCAGCAGGATGCTCCCTGCCCTCTTCCAGATCTTTCTTTTCATAATAAATTGCCTCCCTGACCCTCCTGTGGGCCTGTTTTATTTTCTGACCTTTCCAGCATCTTTCCGGCCTTTTTCTCCTGTCTGTGCTCCCGCCGCTTTTCCCGCGCTCTCTCCCAGAAGCGTTCTGCCTTATCCTTTAAGAGAAGCGCCTTTTCTTTCACGGTCCATCCCTTATGCCGCCACCAGATCACGGCCAGGACGGACGCCGTCCCCACTGCATAGAGAAGAAACACCATCTCGAACAGTGTGACCAGGGCCAGAATGTCCTCATATCCCCTGGCGATGTTTTCCCAGTAAGGGTAAATGATGGCCCTGCCGTTCATGGACCTTAATCCGAACCGGGAGACAAGCTTCAGGCGGGGCAGAAAGGAATACCGGGAGGTATTTTCCACCACCTCCGTCTCCCTTTCGTCGCTTCCCAGATTATCCCTGACAAATTTTTCCGCAAAGCCTGTGACAGGGTTCGGCATTACGATCTCAAAGCAGTTGATCCCGTGATTCTGCCCCAGCTGTTCCAGGGATTCATAGGACACATAGACGAGGGGCCCGTCCAGTCCTGCCCCCTCCTCCAGGCGGCCCCTGGGACGCTCCGCCACTCCGGCCACCATATGAGGGATTCCGTTGATGTAGACGTACATTCCCGCCACATTGGAGGATCCGAACAGCTGCCAGGCCGCGTCTTCGTCGATGATGCAGTAGTCTTTCATCACATCGTTTCCCGAAAAATAAGAGCCTGAAAGCAGCTTTAAGGGGTGAAAGAGAAAGAAGTCCCCGCCTATCCCCACGGCGTCCGCCTCCAGGGAAGCCCTGTCGCTTACCATAGTAATCGTGCCCGAGGCGCTGTATGCGTCCGCCCACAGTCTCGCGCCGGGATTTTCGGACTCCTGCACCACGCTGGCCTCCGCAAGCGCTCCGTCCACGGAATGCTCCAGCTCCTCAATGCGGTCGGAAGTAATGCCGCTGTTGACGGAGAAAAAACAGCTGACCTGGGCCGCCGCTTCCCCCTCACCGCTCCAGCGTCCGGCCATCTGCTGTTCGGGAATACCGGCGGCCACATGCCGCACTGCCCAGAACAGCATCAGGAATACCACAAAGGAAACGGCACCGCTGATGCCCACAATTCGCTTCTTCATAGCTTCCGCTCATTTCTGCGCTGCCTCTTACTCTCCGGCCCGCCCGTGCCGGCAGCGCGGACACAGGCTACACATTTCCCCTTAATTATCAGCCAGCCGGACCTGCTGTCCGGGCTCCACAGGCTGGGTGGAGGTGGTGATCACGAACTCGCCGCCGTAAAGCGCGGCGCCGTTTATGGCGGACTGGGTGTCATCGCTGGCGATCACCTCCACATCCACGCGGACTGCCTTGTACCGCGTGGACAGCGGCGTGGGCTTGGATTCCACCACAAGGATAAACTTCCCGTTGGAATCCTCCCGGATCGCGCTGTTGGGAACGATATAGTCAAAATTGGAGCTCTGCTGTCCCACGGAAATATTCAGCGTCTGCCCGGCCACCACACTGCCGGACACGTTAAAGGTCAAAAGCTTCTTCTGGCCAGGATCCTGGGGGTCGGGCCTGATGCCTGCCAGCGTCACTTCCATGTCATCATATCTCCAGGCATTTACCAGGTCTGCCCTGTCCCCCACGCTCACCCGTCTCGCCTGATCGTTGGTGACGGAAATGCTCATGGTATATCCCTTTCCCTCGGGCTGGAGCTTCATGACGGGCGTATCCGCGCTGGTAGTATTCCCCGCCACAATGTTGATCTCGCTCACCGTTCCCGCGATATCGGCGGTGACGGTCGCCCCGATGGATTTCTCCACTTCCTTGTCCACCTTTTCCTGGGCTTCCTCCACTTTTTCCCGGGCATCGTCAATGGCCTCTTTCTTGCCGTCCAAACTGAACATACCCGTCAATGTAGCGGTCAGCTCATCCAAGGCTTTCTTTTTTTGATTTGCGTCCTCGGTTGCTGCCGCCAGATCATTTTCCGTATATTTGCTCTGACTGGTAAGGTTTCCCAGAATCTTATTCCGCTTATTTTCCAACGTCTGCTTTGCTTCATCACGAGCCACTGTTCTTCTCTGCAGTTCCACCTCCGCTTCGGCCAGCACATTCTCCGCATTGCGGACTTCTGCCTGAGCCGTTTGAATCTGCTTATTCAATTCGGAAGTATCCCCGTCAGAATCAGATACTGTCTGCATATTGTTCTCAAGGCCGGAGACTTTTGCCTGGGCCGCCTGCAGTGCGATCTCCGCCTGTTTTTTCCGGCTATCGGCTGCCTGGAAAGCTTCCTCCGCTTTCTCATAGGCTTCCGTCTCATCTCCCAGGCTGCTGTCTGTATTTGTATCGATATCTATCTGTCTGCCGATGGCATCTTTCCACTCTGTAATCTCATCCACTCTGTTCTGTGCATCTTTGTACGCGTTCTGAGCCTGCGTCAGCTGCTGACGGTATGTTTCCATGGACACGCCGCCGTTCGCCGCCTGAACTCCTGAATCAGTCACATTTGCATCCAATAACCCCTGATAATATCCGTCCCAGGCGCTGTCAAGCTCCTTTTCAGCAGCTTTCAGTTCCTGGCGCGCCGTCTCCAGCTCCTCGCTCTCCTCATCAGCCAGATACAGGAGCACATCGCCTTTCTGGACCTGATCGCCCACTTTCACGGCAACGCTCTCCACTTTCCGCGACTGGATCACTTTCACCTCATAGGGATCGTCGCTCTCCACAGTGCCCGTTCCCCGGATCTTTGCCGTGATGGTGCCGGACTGCACATACTGGGTGGCCACCTCCGGCAGGGAATAATTCATGATCGTGTTGGAGAAAAAGGTCAGCACCAGCATCACCGACAGGAAGATGATCGCCGCCGTCTTGACCCATTCACGCCTGTTCTTTCCGTTCTCGTTCATCACTTTTCTCTCCTCACAATGATATCTTCATCAGCCCTTGATCCCGCCCTGATAGGTGATCCCGTCCACCAGGTACTCCTCGCCGTACAGAAAGATCAGCAGGCTGGGCACCATATAGATCGTGGCCACCGCAAAGGCAAGGCCGATCTCTCCGGCGTTGATCCTGCTTAAGAACACCGACAGAGGGTGGGTGTCCGGATCGCTCATCAAGATCAGCGGCTGCTCCACCATGTTCCAGTAATCGATGAATACCAGGATCGCCGCGGAGCAGATGGCTCCCTTGCAGAGCGGCAGACAGATCCTGCGATAGATCTGCCACTCCCCCGCCCCGTCTATCTGGGCCGCCTCCAAAACGGACGTGGGAATCCTGCGCATGAATTTCGTGAGCAGGAACACCGCGAAAGGCGAGAAGATTCCCGGCAGCCAGATCGCCCAGTTGGTATCCAGGATATTCAGCCAGTCGCTGACCAGATAGTTGGGCACCAGCGTCACCTGATAAGGCATCAGCATCAGTATGATATAGGCAAAGAAAATGATCTCCCTTAACCTGCCCCTGTACCTGGCAAACCCATAGGAGGCCAGGGAGGCCACGATCAGCTGGAACACCACAATGGGGACTACCAGGATCACGGAATTCCAGAATTTCAGAAGATATTCCGGGCTTTTCACAAGCACCGTGATATACTGGCTGAAAGAGACCATATCGGGAATAAATTTCAGGTTTACTTTCTCAGCGATATATACTTTCCCGCCGCTCTCGGTGGTGGCGAACACAGAACCGTAATTGGCGGAGATCTCCGATGCCGCCATAAAGGAATTGGTGATGGTCAGTACGATCGGCATCAGGAACAATATGGCAAAGGAGGCCGCGATCAGGGTCGCCAGCATGATCTTGGCGCCGCTCAATATCTTCCGGGCTCTCACGGCGCGGTGCGCCGGACGCCTTGCGGCTCCCGCGCTCTTATCCTCTCCGGTCATCCCTCCACATCCTTTCCGAACCAGTTCTCCGCTAAGAACAGGATCCCTATGATCACGATCATCACAAGGCTCATGAGCACAGCCGCAGCGGACAGGGTCTGATAGTCCAGGCTTTTGAATTTATTGTTCATAAAATGCTGCAGAAGATATATGGTATCATATGGGTAATCTCCCGTCAGCAGGTACACCTCCCGGAACACCTTAAAGGAATTGATCAGGGACATGATGGTCACAAAAAGGATCGTGGAGGAAAGATACCTGATCTTAATGTAAAAAAAGGTCTGCAGCGGCGTTGCGCTCTCCAGCCTCGCCACCTCCAGAATGTCCCTCGGCACGCTGGCTAAAGCCGCCATGAACAGGATCATATTATACCCCAGGTTCTTCCACAGAAAGAGAATGACTACCACGATCTGGGCGTAACCGGATTTCAGCCAGTCCGTCTTCGGCCACCCGAACACTCCCAGAATATCGTTCACCGCCCCGTTATAGTGGAACAGCACCTGCCAGATCAGCACGATGGAGGCCACCGGCACCATCATGGGGCTCAAGAAAAAGGTCCGGAACTGGCTCCTGAACGGCAGCTTTGCTTCCAGCACAATAGCCAGAAGCAGCGACAGCACCACCGCTAAGGGCACGGATACGGCGGAAAAGGTCAGGGTGTTGTGAACCGCCCTGCGGAACGCATTATTTTCCACGATGCTCTTAAAATTATCGAGAAAGACAAAATTCCCACTGATGGGATTGTCCACCATGGAGTAATAGATCACCACCAAAAAGGGCAGGATAAAGAACAAAAGCACCCCGATCAGGCTGGGGGCAATGTACGCCCCCGAGCTTAACTTCAGTTTGCGCATTCTGCGCGTCATCTTTGTGCGCGGTCTCTTCGCTTTTTCTCTCTTCACTCTAAGCTGCTTCTTCATACTTCACTATGCCATCCCCGGAAGATCATCCCGCCTTATCAGCGGTTCTCGTCCACATAATTGCGCACGCGGCTCTGGATAATGGAGGATACCTCGTCCACGGACTTCTGTCCCTGATAGAACGGCGCCGCCTCTTCGTTTATGATGTTCAGGATCATTTCATCGCTGCCGGACACCGGTCTTGCCACTTCCATCAGCTGGAAGATCGTATCTACTTCCTCCTCGGTGGGCTTGCGGTAATCGTATTCCCAGTCTCCGTATCCCACACCGTGGCCGGTCCCCTGGACCATAGGCTCGCCGTTCTCGTCCAGCACCACCTCGCCGTTTTCGTCCGTCACATACACTACCTCAAGGGCTTCTTTTTTCATCTCCTCCAGCTTGCTTTTGCTGTTCGGAAGCCCCCAGCTGTACATCTGGCTGTCCTGGCACAGGGTGTAGTAGCTTTCCAGAAATGCCCACGCCCCGTCCTTGACCTTAGACTTCGAGGTAATGGCATAAGTGCCGATCCCGTCCAGGACACAACCGCTGCTGTTGTCGGCGCTGGGATAGCCGATACAGGTCACAGGTCCCTGGAACATGGCTTTATAGAGCTGTATTTCCTCCAGGTCAAAGATAGAAGCCTCCGTCAAAAGCACCTGGCCGTTCTGAATCCTCATAGCCTCGGACGGATCGCCCTCGTTATAAGTAATGCTGTCCTGGTCCGGGAACCGGTTGACGAACTCCAGGAGCTTCTTGAATTCATCGCTGTCAAAGCTGCATTCCCCTGTGCTCCAGTCCAGAAATACGTCCATATTGTAGGTGAGGCAGCACTGCATGATGCGATCCTTGGAAGTCCTGTCAAAAAGCTCCGCACCCGGGTGCGCATCCGCGAACGCGATCATCTCCTCCAGGCTCCAGCCCATCTCATCTCCTACTTCCTCACTGCTTCCGATGACAGTGCGCATATCAAAGCTGGTGGGAATGGCCGTCAGCTTCCCGTCAAAGGTGTAGGCATTCAGCACATTTTCGATCATATCCTCCCGGCTGAGCACTGAGCTCTGATCCAGGAAAGGATTCAAGTCTTCAAATGCGCCCTTTGCGGCAAGCTGGGCCATATCCACGGAGGAAAGATCGATCAGATCCGGGCAGTTGTTTGACGTAATGTCGCTGTTGAGCCGCTTTATGGCATCCTGCCAGAGCTCCTCCGACCACTGCCCATAGGAGTCCATATAGCTCCGCACTGTCACATGATACTGGTCATTGTTCTTATTAAAGTTCACGGCAGCCGCCTGGAGATCGGAGCCGGTGCCGTAAACAGAGGCCACCACGATCTGGGTCTTATGGGGCACCTCGGCGTAAGCCGTCTTTGTCAGAAGCGCCGCGCCGCTCTCACGGGTATCCCAGTCCTGGTACACCACGGCAATGCGTCCGTCCTCAAGACAGCCCATGCACTGTACGCTGGAGCCGTTGATATCGCAGTCCAGCCACTGGAAAAGCTCCTCCGACTCCTGGGTATCCGGATCGTACGCTATCACCTTGGTGCCGTCCTGCGCAAGGAATTTCCCGCTGCTGTCCTGTACCAGCCCGCCGTTTCCCGATCCGGAGGGATAATTTCCGTACCCCTCGCCGAAGCTCTTTGTGTCAAAATCAATGGGCAGCAGAGTGGTGGAGGATTCTTCACCGCCATAGGTGGTCACGTCCACATAGACCTTGCCGTCCAGGCCCGTATCCATGCTGTCTGCATAGCTGTCCGGCGGGAGCGCCACCGTACCGCGCTCTGTTCCCTGCTCGTCTAACAGGATCACCCCCTGCTGCGACAATATGTAGATCCGGCCCTGGGAATCCACCGTCATAGCGGCCAGATAGCTGTATTCGTCCTCAAAGAGGCTGCTGATGTCCTGGCTTGAAAGGAGCTTTCCCTGATCGTCAAACACGGCGTACTGCCAGGTCTCCGTACCGCCGCTCCCGTCCTCGTTCATCGTCCATGTGGACAATGCGGCATAAAGCTTTCCGTCCTCCCCCAGGCACCAGGTCTGGATCCCTGCGTTCTCCGGCAGATCCAGCGTGACCTTTTCCGGCGTGCCGCCCTGCAGGGGCCAGTGCACAAGGGCTGTGACCGATTTCTGCGCCGTCTCGTCATAGCTATGACTGAAAGCGTACAGCTCCTCGCCCCGAATGGCGGAATCATACCAGGAGACCTCATCCGCATCCTGCAGCTCCAGAAATTCCGGCACATACACCCATTCCGGATCCTGCCCGGCTTGCTCCTCTTTCCCGCAGCCCGCAAGGGCAAAAAGAAG
>CANRMK010000015.1 GCA_947631715.1 uncultured Acetatifactor sp. | reverse complement strand
CCGAGCGGAAGCGCGTCTGCCGGGAGAACATCGGCAGTACCGGGCGTGACTTGCAAGGGAATGGCTGAACTGTTACTCCTGATCCGCCAACAAAAACGCCGGGTCTTCCATCCCCTTAAGGGACCGAAAACCCGGCGGTACCACCCTGATTGACGCATATGCGCCCTCCTCTGGCGCCTTTAACGCAGGACTACGCTGTGCTTCCCGGGCTTACGCCCCTCGCACAGGACTCCGGGGCAGGTTCCAGAATCTCCGCATAAGGGCCTCTCAGCCGCACTGCCATGCCTAAGCATTACACTGCCACGCCCTCTCTCTGGGATGTTTCCGACTCTGTACTGATCCCTTTCACAGTCTTATTTCTCATTGCCCGGACAGATCCAATCTATATCTGCCCTAATGTTCTATAAAAAGATTTTAGTGTAAATAGCTGCCTTTTGTCAAGATGCGATCCAATCAGATTTCATTGCCTGGGAACTTGGGAATTCCGGCAAAGCCCTTTTCCAGATCTTCATCGCTCGGAATATAGTCCGTCATTTCACCGTTGTTATATTTCTCATATGCTACCAGGTCAAAGTATCCTGTTCCGGTGAGACCGAAGAGGATCGTCTTCTCCTCTCCTGTCTCCCTGCACCTTACAGCCTCGTCCATAGCGACCTTGATCGCGTGGGAGCTCTCCGGAGCAGGCAGGATGCCCTCCACCCTGGCGAACTCCTCCGCCGCCTTGAATACGGCCGTCTGCTCTACACTCACAGCCTCCATGAAGCCGTCATGGTACAGCTGTGACAGCACGGAACTCATACCGTGATAGCGGAGACCTCCCGCATGGTTGGGAGCAGGGATAAAGCCGCTGCCCAGTGTGTACATCTTCGCCAGCGGGCAGACCTTGCCCGTGTCACAGAAGTCATAGACAAACTTTCCTCTGGTCAGGCTGGGGCAGGACGCGGGCTCCACCGCCACAAAACGGTAATCCGCCTCGCCCCGGAGCTTTTCGCCCATGAACGGAGAGATCAGTCCGCCCAGGTTAGAACCGCCGCCCGCACAACCGATGATCACATCAGGCTTGATGCCATACTTATCCATAGCCGCCTTGGTCTCCAGACCGATAATAGACTGATGCAGAAGCACCTGGGACAGCACGCTTCCCAGCACATAACGGTAGCCTTCCTGGGTCACGGCCGCCTCCACCGCCTCAGAGATCGCACAGCCAAGGCTGCCTGTGGTACCGGGGAATTCCGCCAGGATCTTACGCCCCACCTCCGTGGTGTCGGACGGAGACGGCGTCACATTTGCGCCGTAAGTCCGCATGACCTCTCTGCGGAAGGGCTTCTGCTCATAAGAGCACTTCACCATATACACCTGGCAGTCAATGCCAAGATATGCGCACGCCATAGACAGCGCCGTGCCCCACTGGCCGGCGCCGGTCTCTGTGGTCACGCCCTTAAGCCCCTGCTTCTTTGCATAATAGGCCTGGGCAATGGCGGAATTCAGCTTATGGCTTCCGCTGGTGTTGTTGCCCTCAAATTTATAGTAGATCTTTGCGGGAGTATCCAGTTTCTTTTCCAGGCAATACGCCCGCACCAAAGGCGAGGGACGGTACATTCTGTAGAAATTCCGGATCTCCTCAGGTATCTCAAAATAGGGCGTGGTATCGTCCAGCTCCTGCCTGCAGAGCTCATCGCAGAAAATACCGCGCAGCTCCTCAAAGGTCACAGGCTTCAGAGTCCCCGGATTCAAAATGGGAGCCGGCTTATTCTTCATGTCTGCGCGCACATTATACCAGCTGTCCGGCATCTCATTTTCTTCCAGGTAGATCTTGTATGGGATCTTCTTTTCTTCGCTCATCTTCCTTTTCCTTTCTTTTTTTGTATGGCATATCGATCAGGAAACATCACTGATCACACCAATTCCCACAAAAACGGCCCACACATAGGGTGCGCCATACACGTTCAGGGTCTTTGGGCCTACGATCCTTCTGGGCGGATTCTCACCTGTCTGATCCGCCGCCAGCTTCTCATAGGCTTTTTCAAAGGTGCTCCTGGTGATGGACCGCTCGCGCCTGTCCGTAAAAAGTTCGCCTCCCTTAATGGTATACGTAAAGGGAAGACCCTTTTTTGTCAGGAAGCTTTTTCCCTGATTCTCTGTGATCACATTCCATAAATTTCCAATTGTCACTGCTGATTCATTGAACTTCATCTGTTTTCTCGCGGTCCTGTCACTCCGCCTTTTCCTTTTCACTCTGGAGTTTTTTCAGCGCCCTGTTCTCAGCTTCAAACTTTTTCTTGGTCTTTCGGAAGCATTCCAGCAGCTTTGGAGAAAATACGCCGCATTCGCCCGATACGATCATATGGAAAGCCTCGTCCTCCGAATAAGCGCTCTTATATACCCGTTCGCTGACCAAAGCGTCATAGGCATCCGCCAGTCCGACCATCTGTGCCGAAATCGGGATCTCTTCTCCCGCCAGTCCGTCCGGGTATCCTTTCCCGTCGTACCGCTCATGGTGATGCCTGCAGATCTCATAGCTGATCTTGCTGTATGTCTCATCCCACACGCCCTGGACATTGTTCAACACCTCACAGCCCCTTGTGGTATGGGACTTCATATATTCATACTCGTCCTTTGTAAGTCTTGCCGGCTTTAACAGAATACTGTCCGGAATGGCGATCTTTCCCACATCATGCAGCGCGCTGGCAGATACGATCACCTCGATCTTATCCTGTGTCAGGCCGTACTCCGGATAGTCGCTCATGATCTGCTCCGCCAGGATCCTGGTAAAGTTCTTCACCCTCTTGATATGCTCTCCGCTCTCCAGATTACGGCACTCCACCACGGTACCCAGGATATCGATGATCTTCGTGTTGCTTTCTTTCAACTTTTCGGCCTGCATCACAAGGAGCTTATACTGTTTCTTCAGCGTCTCCGTCTGTTTCTCGACCTTTTCCTCCAGCTGATTCCGGTAGCTGTACAGGTCTACAATGTTCTTTACACGGTTTCTGACGATCGCGTTGTCGAACGGTTTTCTGATAAAATCGGAAACGCCCATCTCAAAGCATTTGCTCTCTACATCTACCTTATCCTCCGCCGTGATCACCAGAACCGGAATATGCTTCATCCAGCCCTGATTCTTCATGACCTCCAGCACGGCGAATCCGTCCACCTCCGGCATGATCAGATCCAGAAGCACCACTGCGATATCCTCCTGCTGCTTCTGAATCACTGTGATCGCCTTTCTGCCGCCGTCAGCTTCCAGGATCGGATAATCGTTTTCCAGGATCGCTGTCAGCATCTCCCTGTTCAATTCCATATCATCGACGATCAATACCTTACTGCGCATATGTCTTTCCTCCGCGGCCGTCTCAGATGTCAGTTATTGTAGACCGCCACTCTTTCCTTTACTCTCTTGATCCTTACATTCCTCATCTGCTTTGCTTCCCAGTGTTTGCCGTTGATCTCAAACACCGTCCCATCGTACAGAGTATCATGGATCACCGCATAGGCACTTTTCGCAGCCGCGATTTCCTGCTCCATCGCTTTCTTGTGCTGCAGAAGCTCATCCATTTCCTGTTCCTTTGTAAAAATGGCGCTCTCTATCTTCAGATACATAGCCATCGTGTTACGCACCTCGGGCGGATATTTGACATGGAAATCCGAATATGCATTCCTGAGGATCTCCAGCTGTTTGTCAGCCTCTGCGATCCTGGCTTCCACATCATCCTGTGTCTCTGAGATCTCTTCGTTAATGCCCAGCTTGATCAGGGTGGTGAGCCCCACCTTGTTTCCCGCATATGTCATATCTATATAATGCTTTGCGTAAGCAATTCCGCCTGCCACCTGACCGTTCCTGCCGCTTACTATGATCTTATCCTCCGAGTGAAGATCGCAGTTCAAACAGTATCCCGCCTGAATCTCCTCTCCGGAAATCACCTTGCAGGATTCAAAGAACTTCCCTCTTACCTTGCCTGATGCGTTGATATATCCCACACCGTTGCCGTTGACGCCCTGCTTGATGAAAACACTGCCGCCCAGGCTTTCTATAGTGGCTGATTCCACATATCCGTTCACCACCACATCTCCGGTGGCGCGGATCACTGCGCCCACACTCACATTCCCAGAGACATACACGCTGCCGTCAAAGGTAATGTTTCCCGTGGCCAGGCTCACCTCTTCCAGAGACAGGGTCTTATCAATATCGATCTTGTTGCCATGCAGCTCGATCCGGCCGCTGATATTGGCGGTATAGGTCTTCTGATCCGGCATCAGGGTAAATCCCTTTCCGGTGAGCACGCTTCTTTCGCGGCCTTTTCGTGCGGGAAGAAATCTCCCGGTGACGGTATATCCGCCCACGCCCATCTGGGCTCCATGGTACAGGGCAATGCGCTGCCCCTCCTGTACAAACTCAAACCACTGTATCTGCGAAAAATCCACAGAACCATCGGGCAGAAGCTTTGGCTGCTTGTCGAGCTCTGTCTTAAAGAAGAATTCATACCATCCGTCCGGCCCCTCGGTAGCGGGTCTTCCCTTGGCAACCACGATCGTTTTATCATGGAATCTGCCCTGCAGGAATTTATTGATCTCCGCCTCCTGGATCCCCTTGATCACATGGCTCATGCTCAGGGCTTTCATGACCTGCTCCTTTGTGATCTTGCTGCTGTCCGGCGCATAGAGGAATGCCTCCATCTCATCACTGCTGACAGTGACGGAAATATTGTGGATCGTCTCAAAACGGATATCCTCCACAGAGAAATCCTGAACCGTGTTGACAGTTTTCTGCAGGGCCAGACGCTTTTTGTGCATGTCTGCCGCCGTGTACATCAGGGTATGATAAGAGCTGATGTCCAGCCCATTCTCAAGCCCCAGACGGATCTCCCTCATCTGCTGCCAGTCATAGAGCGGATTGGCATAACAGGCCACATCGATACGGTTCTCCATGCCCAGGCGGATCTCCCTCATCTGCTGCCAGCTGAAATCCAGCTTGGCATAGCAGGATACATCCAGGCCCTTTTCCAGGCCCTCCGCGATCTCATGAATGGAGACGCCTCTGAACTCCTTGTGCAGATAAGGCTTAATGTTCAGCTTCTTTTCCAGAGCCATGCGGATCTGTTCCAGCTGTTCCGCCTCATATCCCTGCTGAATGTACTCCACGATATAGATCTTGGAGAGCAGCGCCTTGCGCAGTTCCCGGAGCACACCCGCATCCAGTCTCTGATAGTTGGAGAGATCCACGCCGTCTTTCAGGCCCAGGCGGATCTGGCGCATTTTATCATAGGAAATAGACGGGTTGGCATATACGTTAATGTCCACCCCGTCCTGCAGGCCTCTGCGGATCTCTTCCATCTGGAACCAGTCATAGACCGGAGAAGCATAGACCTCCACAGGCAGCTTCTCGATCATTCCCAGACGGATCTGACGCATCTGTATGGCAAAAAATTCCTTTTTGGCATACACAGAGGTATCAAGGCCAAGTTCAAGGCCCTCCTGTATTTCACTGATTTGGTCCTGCGTAAAGCCGGCGCCCAGATAATAATCCCGCTCTTCCTTAGTCATATTTCCTCTTTACGCGCCTCAACCATTCTGCAGCTCCTGGAGAAGCTCGATGGTCCGCTGATACTCTTTCTTTACATTTTCAAGCAGCTGCATATCTTCCAGCCCGCTGCAGTCCCTGAGAGCCTCCGTGAGCTCATCGCTGACCCTGTTCAGCTTTGTAAAGCCCAGATTCAGGCTCACGCCTTTCAGGGTGTGGGCTGCGCGGAAAGCCTCACTGTAATTCCCGGCCTCGAGGGATTCCTCCAAAAGCTCATAGCTGTCATCAGCCAGAAATTTCAGAGCAAACTTTTCTACCAGCTTTTCACTGCAGAGACGGCCAAGTGTTCCCTCATAGTCACCCTCCAATTGTGCATAACACTCCCGTAAAGTCATATATCCTCCTCGCAAACCAAAATAATTGCTCCGCTAAAGTAAAAGCACGAGTTTATTATATTATATCCCTGCTCTGTATTGCAAGCCTTTTGTTACAAATGGCGCCACCTGAGCCTGTGAAGCTCCCCTGCCGTCTGCAGGCTGCCAAACCCCTGCTGCCGCAGCGCTTCGTACAGGACTACCGCCACGGAATTGGACAGATTCAGGGAGCGGATAGCGGGCAGCATCGGAATGCGGATACAGTTCTCCTCATATTCCACCAGGATCTCCTCCGGGATCCCGGCGCTCTCCCGCCCGAACATGATGTAATCGTCCGGGCCATACGAGACATCCGCATAAGTCCTGTGCGCTTTTGTCGTGGCCATCCAGATCCTCGCATCGGGATTCTGCTCACAGAACTGCCGGAAATTCATATATCTGTGCACATCCAGAAGCGGCCAATAGTCCATGCCGGCCCTCTTTAAGGACTTTTCGTCCAGCCGGAAGCCCAGCGGTTCTATTAAATGCAGCGAGGCTCCCACCGCAACACAGGTACGCCCGATATTTCCTGTATTTCCCGGAATCTCCGGCTGATGCAGTACGATATTCATGTCAGCCCAGGCTCCTCAGCTTCGCCACAAAACGCTCCAGTCTGCCGATAGCCACTTTCAGGTTCTCCAGAGAATACGCATAGGAGATCCTCAAAAATCCCTCGCCGCTGTCTCCGAACGCCGTTCCCGGCACCACTGCCACCTTTTCCTCCTCCAGGAACTTTGTGGCGAACTCATCGCTCGTCATGCCGAATTCCTTAATGCAGGGGAATACATAAAAGGCGCCGTAAGGCTCAAAGCATTCTAGCCCCATCCTGCGGAAAGCGTCCAGCAGATATCTTCTCCTCTGATTGTATGCGCTGCGCATTTCCGCAATGTCCCCGTCTCCGTTCTTCAGCGCGTCCACCGCCGCATACTGGCTTGTGGTGGGGGCGCACATAATGGCGAACTGGTGGATCTTTGTCATCTGCTGGATAATATTTGCCGGACCGCAGGCATAGCCCAGCCTCCATCCGGTCATGGCATAAGCCTTGGAGAAGCCGTTGATCAGAATCGTGCGCTCTCTCATGCCCGGGATACAGACAATGGAGACGTGCTCCCCCTTGTACGTAAGTTCCCCGTATATCTCATCGGACAGCACATACAGATCATGCTTTAAAACGACCTCTGCCACAGCCTCCAGGTCTTTCCGCTCCATAATGGCTCCCGTGGGGTTGTTGGGGAACGGCAGGATCAATATCTTTGTCTTTTCCGTAATGGCGTCCTCCAGTTCCTGCGCTGTCAGCCGGAATTCATTTTCCGCTTTCAGGTCGATGATCACCGGCTTAGCCCCCGCCAGAATGGCGCAGGGTTCATAGGACACATAGCTCGGCTGCGGGATCAGCACCTCGTCACCGGAATCCACCATAGCCCGCAGGCCGATATCTATGGCCTCGGAACCTCCCACCGTGATCAGCACTTCGTGGGCCGCGTCATAGGAGACATTCTGCCTCCGCTGCATGTAGCTGCAGATTTCCTTTCTCAGCTCCATCAGCCCGGAATTTGACGTATAAAAGGTCCGGCCACGCTCCAGAGAATAAATGCCCTCGTCCCGGATATGCCAAGGAGTGTCAAAATCAGGTTCCCCAACGCCCAGGGAGATCACCTCCGGATCGTTCATCTCACTGACAATGTCAAAGAATTTCCGTATGCCGGAGGGTTTTATATTGACGATAGTATCTGACAGCGGATTCCTCATGGTGTGATCATCTCTCTTTCGTCTTCTTTTTTCTGGCCGATAGCACAGCCGTGATCCTTATACTTTTTCAGGATAAAATGTGTAGCTGTGCTGAGCACCGCATCCAGGGTGGACAGCTTCTCGGACACGAACGTAGACACCTCCCGCAGGCTCTTCCCCTCCAGGATCACCATCAGGTCAAAACCGCCGGAAATCAGATACACGCTGCGGACCTCCGGGTATTTGTAGATCCGCTCGGCCACACTGTCAAAGCCCTGTCCCCGCTGGGGCGTCACCCGCACCTCGATCAGCGCCGTGACCTTTTCAATGGACGTCTTCTCCCAGTTGATCAGCGTGTGATAGCCGCAGATCACGCCCTCGGCCTCCAACGCCGCTATCTCGTTTACCACATCGATCTCTTCCACGCCCAGAATGACAGCCAGCTCCTTTAGATCAATGCGGCTGTTCTTTTCAATGATTGCCAGTAATTCCTCTCTCATATCTCTTCCTTTCTGCCGCCTGTCTGCGGCCGGGTCCCATGACCGCCCTTATTCCCTTATGGAGATTTTATGTTTCCTGAAATATTCGGAACAGTTCGTCTGTCCCGGGACGGTCCATATAGCGGATCTCCTCTTCATTTACAAAGATCCTGCGGTTTTCGTCCGTCACCTTTCCCACCACCGCTGCCGGAATGCGCTCCCGCTCCAGCGCCGCCGCCAGGCCTGTGCCGTCCTCCGTTGTCATCACAAGGCATCCGCCGGAAAGCAGCTCATAGGGATTGACACCGCAGCACTCACAGATCTCTATGGTCTCCTGCCTCACAGGCAGCTTTCTCAAATCTATGGTCAGTCCGACGCCTGCTCCCTCCGCAAGCTCCCAGAGGGCGGCGAAAATCCCTCCCTCCGATGCTTCATGCATAGCGCACACGCCGGACTTTATGGCGGTGGCAGCCTCCGGCAGAATGGACAGATATCGCCGGAAGCCCTCTGCCTCTTCCACCAGATACGCCGGATACCGGGCAAGCAGCTTCTCCCGGAACCGTTCCGCCAGAAAGGCCGTGCCCTCCAGTCCGATCCATTTGCTGACCACCACGTCCTGCCCGGGCTTCGCCGCACGGACGGAATGGTCCCTGCCTCCGGCCGGCACCCTCCCGTACCCGGACACCGCCGCCACAGGCCGGCTTACCTGTGCCGTCACCCGGCTCCGCACGCCTGCGGCGCTCATGGAGAGCATCCGGCCTTTCTCCTGCACCTGTGCTGTCAGCTCCTTCAGAAGCGCCTCTTCCGCCGCCTCCGGCAAAAGCAGCGTCATCATAAAGGCCGCTGGCTCAGCTCCCGCCGCCGCCAGGCTGTTTGCGCATTTCTGGATCAGGGACGCTGCGGAAAACCCGGGCTCGCATCCCGAGCTGTCCTCCTTCGGCCCCATCGACAGTACCGCCTCCTGCATACAGGAAGCAAAAGTCTCCCCTGAAAATGAAAAAAAGGCGCAGTCTTCCCCTATTCCTGCGCCGTTTCGTATTTCTTTTTCCTCTGTCCCCTCTGTTTTCAGCTGTCTCAAAACGGAACGTTTCAGCACGTTCCCTGTAATCTTTCCCTTATTCATCTCAGGGCAGTCCTTCCGTTCCCTATTCTTCCGCAGGCGCCTCTGCCGGGGGAGCCGTCAGAAGAGCGATCACATTTTTCACATGATCGATGCTGCCTGTTCCGATAGCCGCCATGATCTCCTCATAGGCATGCGGATCCGCCGTTGCCACTCCCACAGTGGCGCTTCTGGGTACCATCTTGTAATTACTGCTGTTGATCTGTGTCCGGCTGGTTTCTTTGCCGTTCTCGTACACGACCTTCCACAGCCGCGCCTTATAACCGATGTGGGCGCTCTCAGGCACAATATATCCGATGGGCTGGGAGGCATCGGCATAGATCGCGTCGGTAGTGGGATTGATCACCTCCAGCACCTCGCTCTCATAGCGCACCTCATGTCCGGCAGCCCTGGTCTCCACACCGTAAATATTAAATGTGATATGCTTGTTTTCCGTATAACCCTCTATGTATATAGGATATTCCGTATTGTTCCTGAATCGAAAATCTTTCCCGGAGCTCTCCGCAATGGCCGCATCCGCAGACGGATCCACATAGGACACGATCATAGAGTGATTGTGCCGTTCCGTCACCTCAAGCTCCGCATTCAGCACAGCATTATACAGTGTGGTGGACACCTGACAGATGCCTCCTCCCAGGCTGTCTACCACTTTGCCGTTCACGTAAGAGCCCGCCATATAATAGCCGTTCTTCTCGCTAAAAGGCGAAACGGCTTCATAGGTGGAAAATTCCTCTCCGGGATACAGCGTCACGCCGTCCACCAGCCGGCAGCCGTTGACCACATTGGCGCTTCTGGCGGTATTGGACGATGTAAAGGAAGTGGTAAAGGTTCCCAGCACATCTTTTACTGCGGAAAGCTCTTCCGCGCTGCCTTTCGGCTGATCCGTCTCAATGTCCAACTGTATGGTACAGGGCTGATAGTCCCAGTCTCCCGTCAGGCGGTCATTCACCGCATCAATGGAAGTCTCCACATCCAGCACATAGCCGGTCTGTCCCTCCTCCACCCGGAACTGTCCGTTCTCACGGATCAGATGTGCGTCTACTGCCTCCACGTCATACTTAGAACATTTTTCTGTCAGTATATTGCTGATTGCCTGCAGGTCAAACGCCAGCTCGATGGGATACACCTTATTTTCATGTTCAAGATCTTTCAGCATCTTGTAGCGTTCAATGACATTTCCCCTAGTTCCCAGCTGCACCGCCTCCGACACCAGCTCCGGATTCCCCCAGGATATACCCAGTTCGCCGGCTGTCACCTTTACCTCAGCGCCCTCTGCCGCCCGCAGTGTGATCTCCACACCTTTCAGGCTTTCCACGAACTCTTCCACCGCCGCCTCGGCCTGCTCCGATGTCATGCCGGAAAGCTCAATGTTTTCCGCAAATATGCCGTTTTTGATCGTTTCACCGTCCGCAGCCTGCACAGGGATTTTTGCGGTCAGCAGACCGATCGTCATAAGTGCCGGAACAAAAATGATCCCAAACCGTTTCTTCATAGTCAAAGACGCCTTCTCTCCTATCCGGTTGCAGTGTCACGAAAAATATGCTAAAGTGGGTATGACCATAGCAAGCACAAGGATAAAAATGATCACCGCGGAAATTTTCCTTTTTGTTTTTCTGCTGTTCATATTGAACATATCCGACTCCTGACTGCCTCTTTGGCCGTTTACAGCGGGAAAGCGGCTTTGCTGTAATTATAGCACAAAAAACTCCGAAAGGATATTATATATGACTTTATTTCTTTTTGCAAGCACTATCATAGCGGCCATTATCATCTCAAGCAATATAAGGCGGCAGAAAAAGAACCGTGAGCAGTCCGACAAAAATTTCTGGGCCAGAGAGCTCCGGGCCAATTCCGTCCGCAGGAAGCCCATCGACGGCCTTGGCTATATCAAAATCCCTCTGGAGGATTTCCCCACTCACATCCTGCAGCAGGATCCGGTAATCTCGGAATGCATTTCCGTCATAGAAGACCTGACCAGCCAAAAGATCCTGAATCTGACCGGATTCTCCAACACGGATCTGAAGCTGGAATACGGCACCGCAAACATTACGGCCCTGTCGGAATACGACCAGAATTACACGATTCTCGTGCGCACCCTGCAGAAATGGGCCGATGTACTGCTGGAGGCGGGTTATGAAAAAGAGGCTTCCGTCCTCATGGAATTTGCCATCAGCACCGGCACGGACGTAAGCGGCACCTACTATAAGCTTGCGGAATACTATGCCTCCCAGGGCGAAAGAGAGCAGATCCGCCGCCTGAAAGGCCTGGCAGGCGCGCTCCGCTCCTCAAGCGGCGGTATGATCCTGCGCCGCCTGAACCGCGACTATCCCGACTCCGATCTGTAGCTTCCCTGTCCCTGGCCCTATTTTTACTATTTTATGCCTACCGGCCGGCGGATATCACTTTAGAGGCAGACGTCGGTTTGCTGTATGTCTCCCTACCGCAAATACCGGCGTACTCTTTCCTATAGGCTGCGGACAAAACGGTCAAAGGCATCCTGCCCCTGAGGCGTCCTTTTATAAACACCTGCGTCCTCCAGCACCTCCATAAATACCAGGCCCACTTCCTTTTCAATAATGCCGTCGATGTTGGAGGCGTCGATCCTGTCGTATTTGGGGGCAAATTCCTCTACCCAGTCCGCATGCTTTTCCAGTTCTTCGTCTTTCCTAAGATCGCTGCCATCCAGCATTGCCTGCTTCAACCGGGCAAGCTCCTCTTTCAGCCGGGCCGGCAGCACTGCCAGTCCCATCACCTCTATCAGGCCGATGTTCTCCTTTTTGATGTGATGAAGCTTTGCATGGGGATGATAAACGCCTAGAGGGTGCTCCTCCGTGGTGATGTTGTTGCGCAGCACCAGGTCCAGCTCATAATTCTCTCCCCGCTTCCTGGCAATGGGAGTGATCGTATTATGGGGCTCTCCGTCCGTATACGCATAGATAAAAGCGTCCTCGTCCGTGTATTCCCGCCATTTTTGCAGGATCCGGTCAGCCAGCTCGATGATCCGGTCCGTCTCTTTTGCGCTGAGCCGGATCACGGACATAGGCCATCTTACGATCCCTGCCGCCACATCTTCAAATCCGTTTACGGTAAACTCCCTTTCCACAGGCGCCTTGGCCATGGCGAACTCATAGTGGCCTCCCTGGAAATGGTCATGGCTTAAGATAGAGCCTCCCACAATGGGAAGATCCGCATTGGAACCCACAAAATAGTGAGGGAACTGCTTTACAAAATCAAAAAGCTTGCAGAATGCCGCCCTGTCGATCTTCATGGGCACATGCTGTGAATTGAACACGATACAGTGCTCATTATAATACACATAGGGAGAATACTGAAATCCCCAGCGGCTTCCGTTGATCGTCACGGGAATGATCCTGTGATTCTGCCTTGCCGGGTGATTTACCCGCCCCGCATATCCCTCATTCTCACGGCACAGCAGGCATTTGGGATATCCTGACTGCTTCGCCAGCTTTGCGGCGGCAATGGCTTTCGGATCTTTTTCCGGTTTGGACAGGTTGATGGTAATATCCAGATCTCCGTACTTTGTGGGCGCGACCCACTTCATATCCTTGCAGATACGGTATCTCCTGATGTAGTCGGAATCCTGGCTCAGCTTATAATAATAATCCGTGGCCGCCTCGGGCGACTGCTCCTCATAGATCCGTCTGAAATTTGCGATCACTTCACTGGGGCGCGGCATCAGCATTCCCATGATCTTTGTGTCGAACAGATCCCTGTACACAATACTGTTCTCCGTCATGATCCCCTTTTCATAGGCGTAATCGCACATGCTGTTCAGGACAGCTTCCAGTTCGTCCCCGTCCATTGATATATCCGCATCACATTCTTCCGCCTCATCCAGGCCGAACAGCTCCAGCAGACGGTTCGTGGTATAAATCCTGTCCTCCTCAGGCACCAGGCCTGTCTGCACTCCATAGGAAACCAGTTTTTTGATATCAGATTGAATCCTCTCCATAAATGACCCCGCCTTTCACAAAATATTTTCCGCCTGCCGTCAATCCAGCACAGCAGGCCCGCCGCCGATCTCCACCACATAGAAATCCGCTGCATAGCCGATCCTCTTCTTATATGCTTCTCCCACACTCTCGATGAAGCGGTCGATGGCCTCGTCCTTTACAATGCTCACCGTGCACCCGCCAAATCCGGCGCCCGTCATGCGGGAACCGATAACACCGTCAATTTTCCACGCCTCTTCTACCAGAGTATCCAGTTCCATTCCCGTCACTTCATAATCATCTCTCAGAGAGACATGAGAAGCGTTCATAAGGCTGCCGAATTCGGCGATATCCCCCTTTTTCAGAGCTTCCACCGCCCGTATCGTGCGCCGGTTCTCATACACAGCATGTTTTGCCCGCTTTCTGCGCACATCGCTCTGGATCGCACCCTTATGCTTTTCAAATGTCTCCTCGTCCAGATCCCCCAAGCTGCCAATCTGCACTTCTTTCTGCAGCTCTGCCAGCGCCGTCTCACACTCGCTGCGCCGCTCATTATACTTGGAGTCCCCCAGTCCGCGCTTTTTGTTGCTGCAGGCGATGACGATCTTTGCGCCTTTCAGGATCAGCGGCGCGTATTCGTAAGAAAGATCCGCCGTGTCCAGGAAAATGGCGTTGTCTTTCTTTCCCATTGCAATGGCAAACTGATCCATGATACCGCAGTTGACTCCGTTGAACTTATTCTCGGAATACTGCCCGATCAGCGCCAGATCCTGATTAGTGACCTCAAACCCGAAAAATTCCCGCAGGATAGCGCCGGTGAGCACTTCCACGGAAGCGGAGGACGAAAGCCCGGAGCCGTTGGGAATGTTTCCGTTTAAAAGTATGTCCATTCCACATGGAATTTTCATGCCTTTCTCCTGAAAAGCCCACATCACTCCCTTGGGATAATTGGTCCAGCCGGCCTTGTCCGCCGGAACCAGATCCTCCAGAGAGGATTCGATCACTCCCAGACTGTCGAAATTCATGGAATAGAATCTGAGCTTATTGTCCGTCCTTTTCCTCGCGGCCCCGTATGTACCGATGGTCAGCGCACAGGGAAATACATGACCGCCGTTATAGTCGGTATGTTCTCCGATCAGGTTCACCCGGCCCGGTGCAAAAAAGACCCTGACCCCCTGACTGTCCCCAAATACTTCCGCAAATTTTTTTAAGATGATCTCTTTCATGCCCTCTCCATTTCTGCGCTGTCTCTGCAGCGCTCCCGACGCGTTCCTCAGACACTCCCGTCTGTACTGATTCTATTGTACAAAAAAAACAAACGGATTGCTACATCCATTTGTTTTTTGGAACTGTCAAAATGTTGT